>DAIDJK010000202.1 GCA_027450225.1 Bryobacterales bacterium
GCCTGCATTACCTCACCGACGTGCTTGCCGCCATCGCGCTCGGCTGCGCCATCGGCATGTCCATCTTTCTCGCCATTCCTCCCCTGCTGAACGCCATACTGGGACTGTGACCGCCGGGTTCGCGATACCGTCTTCCGCGTCTGCAACCTGCCGCTTTAGCGCGCGTCTTTTTCGGGTTCGAACGAATTCACTTCGAGCGCCATCACCGCGAACGCCGTGGTTGCGTCCCGCATGAACAGCCGCGGCATTTCGCCTTCCGGATATTTCTTGTTCATCGACGCCGCGTCCCAATAGCCTTCCGGATTCTGATGCGCCGCCAGCCACGCAAGGCCCCGGCGCATCTTCCTGTCCTTCGTTGAAACGCCCGCGCGCTCCAGCATGAACATGGCCCACGCGGTCGCGTAGGCGTTCGATCCCGCCGCAATCTCCGGCGCGCCGTCGCGATGCCGCCACGGTCCCAGCGCTTCCAGCGTCCAGCCGCCGTCCTTGTTCTGCGTCTTCCAGGCGGCATCCAGAATCCGCCCCCGCTCCGCGTTCGACACCAGGCCTTCCATATGCGCGCCGGCCCACAGCAGCGCCAGCCGGTTCGCCAGCGGCTGTTTCTCACGATCGGCGCTGAGGAATGCCCGCATCTCCGCGATGTTGGTCTGCACATTCGGCCGCGACGCGTAGCCGCCCGGCGCATTTCCCACCGCCACCGCCGCCAGCACGGCGCCGAAGAACGGCGATTCCTCCACTTCCCAGGGCTCCAGATGCGCGTTCGTCCATCCCCATGCGCCGCGCTGCGGGCCTTCCCGCTTCTGCGCCGCCCACATGGCTTTGAGCGCTTCTTCCGTTTGCGGCTTCAGCTCCGCGCCGCACCGGGCATCGTCCAGCGACAACGTGAGCGCGGTCATCACCAGAGGCGTATTGTCTTTGGCGGGGTCGATCGGCTTTTGAACGGCCGATCCGGCGCGAACTCTCGCGCCCGCAATCAGGCCTGTTTCGAACGGCGTTGGCGCGGCTTCGCCCAGCTTCGAGCGCAGCATCGGCCGCGCGAGCGCATACCCGAGACTGGTGTGGCAGGAAATGCAGGGGCCGCCTTCGCGCGCCGCGGGCTTCCATGCGGCCCACTGCGCGGCGCGGCCGTCCAGATACTTCGCGGCGGCTCCGGCATCCCAGCCGCCGAAAGCAATCGCCGGCGCAAGCAAAAGCGCGAATCCGCGGAACACGGGTATTTGTCTCCTGTAGATTTCGCCAGTATAGCCCGATCTGCCGGGCCGGCGTGCTCCGCCGCGGAACGTCGCTCATCCCACCAATCCTGCTTCAATCCGCCTGTGCCCATACCGGATAATCAGGAACGATGCCCATCCATCCGCTTGCCGGCCAGCCGGCCCCATCCGCAATGCTGATCGATCCCGCGGCGCTGGAAAGCGAGTATTACGCCAATCGTCCTGACCCGGATAATCCGAATCAACTGGTCAGCTTCGGTACCAGCGGCCATCGCGGCACGCCGGGCAATGGAACCTTCACTGAGGCGCATATTCTCGCCATCACCCAGGCAATCTGCGAATACCGCCATGGCCAGGGGATCACCGGCCCCGTGCTGATGGGCAAGGATACGCACGCGCTCTCCGCGCCCGCGCAAAGGACAGCGCTTGAGGTTCTCGCGGCCAACGGCGTCGAGACGTTCATCCAGCGCAACGACGGGTTTACGCCCACGCCCGCCATCTCGCACGCCATTCTGGTCTATAACCACAAACGGGAGACCGGTCTCGCGGACGGCATCATCATCACACCCTCCCATAACCCGCCCGAAGACGGCGGCTTCAAGTACAACCCGCCCGACGGCGGACCCGCCGATACCAGCGCCACCGGATGGATTCAGCGGCGCGCCAACGAACTTCTGCGCGGCGGCAACGGCGGCGTGCAGCGCGTTTCCATCGAATCGGCGCTGAAGGCCGCCACCACGCATGAGCGCGATTATGCGCGCGGATACGTGGACGATCTGCGGAATGTCATCGATATGGACGCGATCCGCGCAGCCGGGCTGAAGATCGGCATCGATCCGCTGGGCGGCAGCTCGCTCGCGTACTGGCAGCCGGCGGCGGAGTTGTACGGCCTCGACATAACCGTCGTCAACAAGCAGGTGGACCCGCGATTCGCGTTCATGACGCTGGACCATGACGGCAGGATCCGCATGGATTGCTCCAGCCCGTACGCCATGGCGAGTCTCGTGAGACTGAAAGACCGGTTCGACATCGCCTGGGGCAACGATCCGGATTCGGATCGCCACGGCATCGTGACGCGCTCAGCCGGGCTGCTGAACCCGAATCATTACCTTGCCGTCGCAATCCGCTATCTGCTGGGCCACCGGCCGCACTGGCCCGCCCGCGCCGCCGTCGGCAAAACCCTGGTATCGAGCAGCATCATCGATCGCGTGGTGGCGGACCTGAAACGCACGCTCTGGGAAGTTCCCGTGGGCTTCAAGTGGTTTGCGCCCGCATTGTTCTCCGGCGAATGCTGCTTCGGCGGCGAGGAAAGCGCCGGAGCCAGTTTCCTGCGCCGCGACGGCTCGGTGTGGAGCACGGACAAGGATGGCCTGATCCTCGGCCTGCTGTCGGCCGAAATTACCGCGGTCACCGGGAAAGATCCCGGTGAACATTACCGCGAACTCACCGAGCAGTTTGGCGAGTTCTTCTATACGCGCATCGATGCCCCGGCTTCGAAGGAAGAGAAGAGCGCCCTCGGCAGGCTTTCGCCGTCGGCGGTGACGGCGTCGCGTCTCGCCGGCGATCCGATTACCGCGAAACTGACGCGCGCGCCTGGCAACAACGCCGAGATCGGCGGTCTGAAGGTGGTGAGCGAAGGCGGATGGTTCGCCGCCCGGCCATCCGGCACGGAAGACATTTATAAGTTGTACGCGGAAAGCTTCCGCGGCGCGCCGCATCTGGAAGAGATCGTTTCGGAAGCGAAGCAGATCGTTAGCCAGTCCCTCACGGCGCCGGCGTAAATTCCCGCGTAACCCGAATCCCGCCAACAAATTCCGAAATGGCGGGGCGGGATTCACCCTGCGGGCGTGTTATATGTCAGACCGGAATTCGCGCGTGCGGAGCTGCTCGAATCCGCCCGTATGCGCTTTTTACTGAACGAACCCAACGCCGCCACAGGCGCAACATTTCAAATGTGTTCGCCCCGGCCGCCACGCCGCGAAGCCAGCCCGCGTCTCCGCTTCGCCGGTTTTTACCGAACGAAGCCAATGCGCCGCGCTGCCACCTGTCACGGTGGCCGGCTACTCCCAGCGCAGCGCCTGCATCGGGTGAATCCGCGTCGCGCGGCGGCCTGGAATATAACCCGCCAGCACCGTGATCAGCACCAGACCGGCGATCGCCCCCGTCAGCGTTCGCGGATCGTTCGGAGAAATGCCGTAAAGCTGACTGGTCACGAAACGCGTGAGCATCCAGGACGCCGCAAGCCCGATCGCCATTCCCATGGCGAGCAGCAGCAGCACTTCGCGCATCACCAGCCAAACCACGCGCCGCCGATCCGCGCCCAGCGCCATGCGGATGCCGATCTCCCGCGTCCGGCGCGTCACGCTGTAAGCCATCACGCCATAAAGGCCGATCGCGGCGAGGAACGTCGCCAGCGCGCCAAATACCGTCGAGAGACTCGCCACCAGGCGCTCCGTGCTCAGCGACCGCTCCACCTGTTCCTCCAGCGTTCGCATGTCATACAGCGGCAGGTTCGCGTCCATCTGCCGGACCGTGCTGCGCACCGCCGCGAATACCTGGCGCGGATCGCGCGACGTTCTCAGGTACGCGGTCATGCCCATCACGAACGGAAACTGCCGCCACGGGATGTAGACTTCCACCGGAATGTCGCGGCGCAGGTTTTCGTATTTCGTGTCCCCGGCCACCCCGACAATCGTGATG
>DAIDJK010000203.1 GCA_027450225.1 Bryobacterales bacterium
TCAATCGTGGTTCCGCGCCTGTGCGTGGTTTTCGCCCCAGGCATCCGGAACACTTCGAAATCGCCTCCGTATGGGCCGTTGCGCGCCGGGTCGGTGGGTCCGAAGATCGCCACGCCGGATTTGCCCAGCGCCGCCGCCAAATGCAGTGGTCCGCTGTCCACCCCGATAACAAGCGATGCCCGCCGCGTCGCCTCCACCAGGCCCGCCACTCCGCTCTCGTGCGCCAGCGTTCCCGCCACCTCCGGAACCCGGCCCGGCGCGCCGTTCAGCACCAGCCGGATACCCAGACGGGAGCGAAGCATCTCGCCAAGCTCGGCGTAATATTCCAGCGGCCACTGTTTCGAAGTCCATCCGGCCAGCGGACAGGCCAGCGCGAAAGGCTCCCGCGGCAGAACGCCCTCGGATTTGCCCGCGGGCAGCGGGAAACCGGCGGGCAGCGGCGCCGCGCCCGCGCCTTTGGCCAGGTCGCGCGCCTGATCCACCACGTGAACGGCTTCGCTCGGCACCCGCGTCGAATAAAACAGCCCCGCGGCCCGCTCGCGCACCACGCCCGAAGCGAAGCCCACAATGCGGTCCGGCCGGGCGACGTGCGCGATCAGCGCCGATTTCACCAGACCCTGAAAATCGACCGCCAGATCGTAAGGCTCGCTCCGCAGCTCACGCCGCGTTTGCGCCCATGAGCGGGCATCCTCGCGCCGGAAGACGACAAAACGATTGGCGATGCCGTTGCCTTCCAGCAGTGGAATCCATTGCGGCTCGATCACCCACGTGATGCGCGCCAGCGGAAACGTCTTCTTCAGGGCCGCAACGCCGGGCAGTGAATGAATAATGTCTCCCATCGCGCCGAGGCGTACGATGAGAATCCTCGAGGGGGCGGATCGCAAGCTGTAGTCTAGCAACTTGCGGCGCCCCGGATTGCCGCCTTCCGCCGCGCCCCGAACCACACCGCGATCAGCGCTGCTCCCCCCTGCTTTGCGCGATTTCATACATCTTCCCCCGCCTGCGCCAGGCCGGCAACACGGTTGAAACCCGCCTGTGATTTCATCGCAACTTACAACCGATAGGATCGCCTTCGCGCACACTTATCCAGCATGTGCGGAAGGAGAAGAATGTCACTTTTCTGGTTCAGACGTCACCGGTGGCTGGCTACCCTTGTCGCTCCCCTGTTCGTAGCCGGCTCCGCGCCGGCGCAGAGCAACGACAACAACACCACCACTCCCGTGAAACATGTGATTGTAATCATCGGTGAAAACCGGTCGTTCGATCATGTGTTCGCTACTTATCAGCCGGTTCGCGGCCAGTTCGTATCCAACCTTCTATCGAAGGGCATCGTGAAAGCGGACGGCACGCCGGGCCCGCGGTTCAACGCCGCGCAGCAGTTTCAGGCATCCGATACCGCAACTTTTATGATCGATCCGTCGCTTACCGGCCCTTATTCGCCGCTGCCGCCGCCCAATACGGATGGCGCGCCGGAATCGGCCAGCGACACCAATCCGCCGCCCTTCGCCACGCTGGCCGCGGCCACCGCCGCGAACCCGGCGTTGCTGCCTGCGGATATCCCGCTGCTTCTGAACGGCGCCACCGGCCTGCCGCGGCACAGCGTGGATACGAGGCTCGCGAACTACAACAATCTCCCGGACGGACCCTATCAACTGACTCCCTCCATTCCTTACGATGCTTATGCCGGCAGCCCTGTGCACCGTTTCTATCAGATGTGGCAGCAGGAGGATTGCAGCGCCTCCCACGCCACGTTCGCCAACCCCTCCGGATGCCGCGCGGACCTGTTCCCCTGGGTGGAGATGACGATCGGCGCAGGCTCGAACGGCAAGCCGTTGCCATCCCCGTTCACCGATCAGACTACGGGCGAAGGGTCGATCTCCATGGGCTTCTATAACGTCCAGCAGGGCGACATGCCCTATTTCAAATCGCTCGCCGACACTTATGCGATGAGCGACAACTATCACCAGGCGGTGATGGGCGGCACCGGAGCGAACCACGTCGCGCTCGGATCTGGCGACGCCATCTGGTATACGGACGGCAACGGCAATGCGGCAACGCCTCCCGCCAACGAGATCGAAAACCCGGATCCTCGTCCCGGAACCAATAACTGGTATACGCAGGACGGTTACTCCGGCGGCACTTACAGCAACTGCTCGGATTCCACGCAACCCGGAGTGGGCGCGGTGCTGACTTATCTCGCTTCTCTGCCTTATCATCCGGCTTCGCGCTGCGCGGCCGGACATTACTATCTGCTGAATAACTACAACCCCGGTTACTTCGGGGACGGCAGCGTGGACACTAAGGACACCTACACTATCCCGCCATCGCCGCTGCGCACCATCGGAAACGTTCTCCTCGAGAACAACGTGTCGTGGAAATACTACGGCGAGGGCTGGAATGACTACGTCGCCAACCAGAACAGCGTCTACTGCAACATCTGCAACTTCGTCCAGTACACCACTTCGATCATGTCCAGCGCCGCGCTGCGCAACGCCCACATCGCGGACGTGATGGGCGCGAACGGCTTATACGCCGATCTTGCGAACGGAACTCTGCCCGCCGTATCGTTCGTGAAGCCGGGCGGCCTTCTGGACGGCCACCCCGCGTCGTCGAAGTTCGATCTCTACGAAGCGTTCGTGCGGCGCGTACTGACCGCGCTCCAGGCCAATCCGGCCCTGGCCGCGGATACCGCCGTATTCATCACCGTGGATGAAGGCGGCGGCTACTACGACTCCGGCTACATCCAGCCGCTCGATTTCTTCGGCGATGGCACGCGTATTCCGATGATCGTGGTTTCCCCATGGTCCACCGGCGGGAAAGTGAGCCACTCTTACACGGATCACGTATCCATTCTCAAGTTCATCGAGAAGAACTGGACGCTGCCGGCGGTGACATCGCGAAGCCGCGACAACTTCCCCAACCCGATCCAGTCCGGATGGAACCCCTATGTGCCGACCAACAGCCCGGCCATCGGCGACCTGATGGACATGTTCAATTTCACCGCTACCCACTGAGAAAGGAAAAAATGATGAAACTGGTTTTCTCAGCTATCCTGCTTCTGGCTTCTGTTCCCGCGTTTGCTTCTACGATCACGATCAACCTGAACGGGGTGGGCGACATCGGTGGAACGCCGCTGACGTCCACTATGTCGGCCGACCCCGGACCGACCGGCCTCAGTTCGGCGCTGACTTACACGCTGCCGTTCGCCGGTACCCAGGGCGACGTGCTGCTGTTCGACCCGAACCTCGGATTCCCCGGCGACCTGCTGCGGTTCAACGGCAACAGCACGCTGGTGGTTTACGCGGACAACCTGAACGGGCTGAACTCGCAGGCCGCCACGATGAACCCGCCATCGTCGCTCTATCCGAACGCCGTGGTGGTGAACGAAACCGGCAGCGAAGCGAACCTGATGGCGACTTATACGCCGGGCGTTGGCGACCCGGGCTATGACGCATCGGCGCCGACATACGTCCTGAACGCGAGCACCGTACCCGAACCGGAAACTCTCTGGCTGACCGGATTCGGGTTCCTTGCGCTGGGGTTCGCGGCGATTCGCAGATCGCATATGCAACGTTCCTAGAATCTCCTCTCCTTATTCATTGGCCGCCGGATTCCCGGGAGTCCGGCGGCATTTTTTTCAGAGGCCGAATGCGGCCGGGTAACGCACTTTTCGTTTCTCATTCCCGAGACCGGTCCACTCACGAGACGGCGCGGCCCGAAGCTCCAGACCCATGAAGGCGTCCGGAGGAAACGGCGACTCGAGACCGCGAGCGGTCTCGACGGAGAAGCCGAAGCGCGTGTAATAAGCGGGCTCTCCCAAAACCAGCACGATGTCTTCCTGCTGCTGCCGCAACCGTTCGAGGCCGGCGCGAATGAGGCTGCTTCCGATCCCTTTACGCTGCAGCCTGGGCGATACCGCGACGGGGGCCAGCGCGACCGCCGGGGCGACCACGGGAGTAGAAGACGCCGGCTGCTCTATCCACATGCGGCTGAACAGAATGTGGCCGGCGATTTCGCCATCCACTTCCGCGACGAGCGACAGGATTACGGCCTGTTCTTCCCGGAGGCGCTCGACGAGGCCGGCTTCGCCGTTGCATCCGAAGGTGGCGCCGCCGAAGGCGGCTTCGATCAAGAGGCGAACCGCGGCCCGGTCCGCCGGAGTTTCCTCACGGATCAGCATCGCGTGCCCACCGCCAGGACGGTTTCAAAGCCGGGCGGGGATTTCTCCTTATCGACTACCCAGGTGCGCGCGTTTTC
>DAIDJK010000204.1 GCA_027450225.1 Bryobacterales bacterium
AGACCACCACCATCGGCAAACTCGCGGCGCACTTCAAAAGCGACGGCCACACCGTACTGATGTGCGCCGCCGACACGTTCCGCGCTGCGGCCATCGAACAACTGGAGGTCTGGGGCGAACGAACCGAGACCACTGTGATCCGCCAGAAACAGGGCGCAGACCCGAGCGCCGTTGTCTTCGACGCGCTGCAGGCTGCGAAATCGCGCGCGACCGATTACGTGATCGTCGATACCGCGGGCCGTCTGCAGACGAAAACCAATCTGATGGCGGAACTCGAAAAAATGCGCCGAACCGCGGCCCGCGTAATCCCCGATGCGCCGCATGAGGTTTTGCTTGTGCTCGACGCCACCACCGGACAGAACGGGCTCGAACAGGCGCGCAGGTTCACCGAAACTTCAGGCGTCACGGGCATCGTGCTCACGAAACTGGATGGCACCGCGAAGGGCGGCATCGTGATCGCGATTTCGCGGGAACTTGCGCTTCCCATACGGTTCATTGGGGTGGGCGAAAGGGTGGACGATCTGCTGCCGTTCGATCCCGAGCGCTTCATCGATTCGCTGTTCGCCTGATTCACGGCCATGACGGACGCCCACTTCATGCGGGAAGCGCTGGAACTGGCGCGGCGCGGCATCGGACTCACGTCGCCGAATCCGATGGTCGGCGCGGTGATCGCGCTGCATGGCGAAACCGTTGGCCGCGGATTTCATACATGGGATGGCGTGAAGCACGCCGAAGTGCTCGCGCTCGAAGAGGCCGGCGAGAAGGCTCGCGGCGCCAGAGTGTACGTGACGCTTGAACCCTGTTCGCATACCGGGCGCACCGGTTCCTGCGCCGAGGCGCTGATCGCTGCCGGCGTGCGAAAGGTCTATGCGGCGTCCATGGATCCGAACCCGGTTGTCTCCGGCGAGGGCTTCCGCAAGCTGCGCGAAGCTGGAATCGCGGTGGAAATCACGCCGGAGTTTCAGGAAGAAGCCGAGAAGCTGAACGAGCCGTTTTTTCATTTCATGCGAACCGGCAGGCCGCTGGTAACGCTGAAGTCCGCGCTCACGCTGGATGGCAAGATCGCCGCGCCCGAAGATAACACCGGCTGGATTACGAGCGAGCGCGCCCGCGCTCATGTGCAGGAACTCCGCCATGCGGCGGACGCGATGATCACCGGCATCGGAACAGTGCTGGCCGACGATCCGCTCCTGAACGATCGCAGCGGTCTGCCGCGCGCGCGCCCGCTTCTGCGCGTGGTGCTCGATTCCACGCTCCGGATTCCGCTCGAATCGCGGCTGGTGCGCACGGCGGCCAACGACGTGATCGTGGCCGCCACCAGCGCCGCATCGCCGGAACGAAAAAAGGCGCTCGAAGCCCGCGGCGTGGAGGTTCGCATCTTCGACGGGCCGCGCGGCCGCGTGGATATCCGGGATGCCATCGGAATGCTGGCCGGGCGGCGGTGTCTTTCCGTGATGATCGAGGCCGGAAGCAAGGTGAACTGGGCGGCGCTCGAAGCCAGCGCGGTCGATAAAGTCTTCCTCTATTACGCGCCGAAGATTCTGGGGGGACTCGAATCGCTTCCCATGGCGGGCGGCGCCGGCAGGCAGCGCCGCGTGGATGCGATTCTGCTCGAACGCACCACGGTATTCCCCATTCCGCCGGACGAATTTGCGGTGGAAGCCTACATAAGGCGGGAGGCCTGATGTTTACCGGAATCGTGGAAGAGGTCGGCTCCGTCGAGGCGATCGATCATCACAAGGCAGGCGCGCGGCTGCTGGTGAAATGCGCGCGCGTGTTGAGCGATCTGACGCTTGGCGCGAGCGTTGCCGTGAATGGCGTTTGTCTCACGGCGGTGGATATTCGCGTGGACGGCTTCTCCGCCGACCTCGCGCCCGAAACGCTGCACAAGACGAACCTGGGTGGCCTCGGGCCAGGCGATCTGATGAATCTGGAGCGGCCCCTGAGTTTGCAGACGCGGCTGAGCGGCCACATCATGCAGGGTCATGTGGACGGCACGGGCGCTCTCGAAGAGATTCGCTCGCTCGGCGACGACAATCGTGAAATCGTCGTGCGCGTTCCGGAAGAACTCGACAGGTTTCTTGTCTATAAGGGTTCAATTGCGATCGACGGCATCAGTCTGACTGTTGCTTCGGTCGAGAACTCTCTCGTGCGCGTCGCCATCATCCCGCATACGTGGGATGCGACGAACCTGAAGCGGCGATCAGCCGGAGATAAGGTCAACATCGAGTGCGACATGATCGCGAAACATGTTGAGAAGCTGGTGGGCAGGCTGACGGTAAAGCCATGATGACCGCAAAGGCCAACCCGGTAGATCGTCTCGGTCCTATTCCAGCAGCCGTATCAGCTTCCCGTGCACCGTCTTGGCCGTCGCCGCGTCCGGGCAGATCACCAGAATCGTGTCATCCCCCGCGATCGTCCCGATGATCTCCGGCCATTCCTCGTC
>DAIDJK010000205.1 GCA_027450225.1 Bryobacterales bacterium
CTCCCCGAAAGCTCAGATCTCCTGAGGAAATTCCGGCGGAATAAGCGTTGGAATTTCAACTATTATCTGTTCGATTTTGGTAAAAATGCCGGCTGAATGCGGGCTTCCGCCATTGTATACTGAACCGAACAGAAGGATGGAATACTTCTGGCGCAGTCGCCTGTTGCATGCAAATTCCGCAAGAAGTAATTGTTTGATTTGTCCTCGGGCGGCGAGTTTACAAGGGGAAGTCTATCAAAACCATGAGTCGCCGCTTTGTGCGGCCGGGGCTGTCCGCTCTGTGCAGTGTTTTTTGCGCCGCGCTGCTGGCGTTGTCCGTCGAGGTGACGCCCGCCGCGGCGTCCGGCGCGGGTCCGGGCGGCGTGAATATCGGTTTCGATTTCAACTGGAACTATAACGGCCCGCGAGGGGCCGAGGCGTCCTTTATTTCGTTTTCGAACGGCAACGGCGCGAACATCACCAACTGTACCGGCCCCGTGACGCCCATGACGCAGTCCTGCAATTTTGCGTTTTCCTACAGCATCGGCGGCACTCCGCAGCAGGGGGTGACGTCCGGGGGAGTCTATCAGACGTGGACGCCGCCCGGAATCGGCGGAAGAATCTGCGATTACCCCAGTTCCAATACAGCGCCGCTCACGTTGTTTAATTGTTTTAATCAGAACTCCTTCGGACAGATATTCACGGCGACCGCAAGCGGCGCGCTAACCGCGTTCAGCATGCAGATGACCTGTCTGAATCCGGCGGGGACGGCCCCGACGGGTCTGATTGCGGTGCTCTATCAGGTGAACGCGGGTGGATCTTCGATTCCCTCCGCGCCCGTGGCGCAGACGCCGGTGGATTTGAGCACATGTCCGACGCTGACGAGCTGGACCGGCCATACATTTTCGGGGACGGATTTCGCTTCGGTTCCGATCAATTTTTCCGGCGTGAACCTGACAACGGGGACTACGTATGCGGTTTACTTCGCCGGGCTGGCGCCTGGGACGCCGCCGCCGGGTGGTCCGGCAGGCGCGGCTGCGAGCTTCACGGTGACGGCGCCGGCATCCTCGACCGCCGGAGCGATTTTGAATTTCACGGTGACGGCGCGAGACGCCGCGAATAATACGGCGACGGGCTACAGCGGGACTATACATTTCACTTCGAGCGACAGCAATGCGACGCTTCCGGCGGACGCGACGCTGACCAACGGGACGGGAACTTTCTCCGCCACGCTGCGCAGCACGGGAAGCAAGACGATCACGGCGACCGATACGGTGACCGTGTCGATCACGGGGACTTCGAATGCGATTTCGGTATCGAGTTCAGGGATGTCCGTCGTTTTGACGAGTACGGCGTCTCAATTCCCGTTCGGACAGAAGGTGACGTTTGCGGCGGTGCTGGTAGGGAGCGCCGGGCCCGGGATTCCGACCGGCCCGATGCAGTTCCTTGACGGTACGACGCTGCTGGCGAGCGTGCCGGTGGCCAACGGGATCGCAATGTACAGCACGGCGGGTCTGCCGGCGGGAAATCACGAGATCACAGCGAGCTACACCGGCGCAGTGCCGGACACGATCGGATTGACGGTGATGGGGCTGGCGAGCGCGGTGACGGTATCGACGGGTCCGGCGAATCCGGTTTACGGCCAGAGCGTGACGCTGACGGCGCGCGTGAGCGGGTCTGTTGCGGCTCCGGCGGGAGCCAGCGGACCGACCGGGCAGGTGACATTTACGGCGCTGCCGGCGTCGGCATCGGCGCAGGCAGTGTCACTTGGCACGGCGACTCTTGCGGGCGGCGCGGCGAGCCTGACATTGAACAATCCGGCGGTGGGGACGGAGACGATTGTGGCGCAATACAGCGGCGACGGTGCGTGGATGGCGTCCGGGTCCCGGACGGCGCTCACGGTTGCGCCGGCTGCGAGCGCCGCGTCGGTTTCGCTGTCGGCGAACGGCAGCCAGTTGACGCTGGCGGGCGCGGTGACGCCGACGGCTCCGGGAGCAGGAACTCCCACGGGGAGCGTGCAGTTCGTGAACGTATCGACGAAAGCCGTTGTGGCCGGCGGTAATCTCTCGGGCGGCAAGATTGCGGTGACTATCGCCGCGGGCGACGCCTCGATGTTTCTGGGAGCGCCGATCGCGGTGGAATATGCAGGCGACGGCAACTTTTCGAGCAGCGCGTCGGCGCCGCTCCCGGTGCTGGTGAATGCGGCGGCGGACCTGGCGACGCGGTTCGCGCCGGATGAAATCGCGAGCATCTTCGGAGTGACGGGGCTGGGCCCGGCGGGGATGAGCGCGTGGGGGATGGGCGGCGGCGGCGTTGCCGTGCAGTTGCCCGTGTCTCTGGCGGGCGCGGGCGTGAACGTGACGGACAGCGCAGGCGCGATGCGGCCGGCGCCGATCTATGGCGTGTTCGGCGCCACCGGGCAGATCAACTTCGTGATCCCGGGCGGCACGGCGACAGGGCTGGCTACAGTGACGATTACGACTCCCGGCGGCGCGGTAACGACGGCGATCGACGTCGCCAACAGCGCGGCGGGAGTGTTCACCGCGAATCAGACAGGGCAGGGGCCGTATGCGGGCCAGGTGATCTACGCGGATGGGAACGGCGGGCAGAACGTGGTGAGTTCGGCGTCGATGGGACCGGGCTCGACGTTCACTCCCACCCCGATCAGCCTGAGCGGAAACGGCCAGGTGTACCTTGTGCTCTACGGTACGGGCAGCCGGCATGCAACGTCGGTGACGGCGGCCATCAACGGGGTGAGCGTTCCGGTGGCCTACTCGGGCGCGCAGGCAGCGGGGGGTCTGGATCAGATAAATCTGGGTCCATTGCCCTCGAGCCTTGCGGGAACGGGGACGGCGAACCTGATCGTAACGGTGGATGGCGAGGCGGCGAATACGGTGACCGTGACGATCGAGTAAGAAGCGCGCACCGCACGGGTGAAACCGCCGGAGGTCGAGTGGACGCGAGCCAGTTCCTGCGTCAGCGACGTCCGGCGGTTGTGTTTTGTGGCGATTGCGGGGGCTGTATTAGACTGCCCTCATGCGACTGCGCTCCAGTGTGATGGGCCTTGCTCTGATGGCCCCTGCTTTTCTTTCCGCCGCCAGCCCGTTCGAGGGCCGGTGGGATTTCGCGAATCCGAATCCGAACGCCGTGGGGTGCAACTGGCTGGGCGTGACGGATAAGGACGGCTCGCTCGACGTCTGGTTCCAGCCGACGGGCGGACATGTGATTCAGATCAGGGATTTCAAGGCGAACGGGTCCCACCTGACGCTGAACGTGGGGCAGAACCAGGTGTGGGATCTCGATGCGAACGGCGACAAGCTGACCGGGACGGAGAAGCGCGGCAACAAGACGACGCCAGTGAGCGCGGTGCGGGCGCCGAAGCTGGAGCGGCCGGCGCCGAAGGCGTGGTCGAAGCCGGAAGCGCTGTTCAACGGGAAGAATCTGGATGGGTGGGAGCCGATTGGCGATCCGTCGAAGAGCCACTGGGTGGTGGAAGACGGCGAGATGGTGAACAAGGAGCACGGCGCGAACATCCGGACGACGCGCAAGTTCACCGACTTCAAGCTGCATTTCGAAGTGAACTGCCCGGACCACGCCAACAGCGGGATGTATCTGCGGGGCCGGTATGAGTTGCAGCTGGAATATGAGCCGGAAGGGACGGAGCCGCCGGAGCGGTCGATGGGGTCGATTTACGGGCGGATTGCGCCGAGCCGGGAACTGCCGCGGAAGCCGGGCCAGTGGGAGACGTTCGATGTGACGCTCTACGGGCGGACGCTGACGGTGACGCGCGATGGAGTGATGACGATCGACCACAAGCAGATCGAAGGCATCACGGGCGGGGCGCTCGACGCGAACGAAGGCGAGCCGGGACCGTTCTATATCCAGGGGGACCATACAGGCGGGCTGAAATTCCGCAACATTACGGTTTCCGTACCGAAAAAATGAACGTGAACGCTATGATTGTGCTTTCACGTTAACTATGCGGCTTTCGAACAAGATTGCGATTATCACGGGCGCCGGCGCGGGCATTGGACACGCGACGGCGCTGCGCTTCGCCGAAGAGGGCGCGAAGCTGGTGCTGACGGACATTGGCGAGGCGAACCTGAACGCCGTGGCGAAGGCGATTTGCGCGACGGGCAGGGAATGCGTCGCGGTGACTGCCGACATATCGAAAGAAGCCGATGCGCGGCGGATCAGCGAAGCGGCGGTGGAGAACTTCGGCGGGATCGACATTCTGGTGAACAATGCCGCGGATTTTACGACGTTTTCGGTGGAAGACGCGGGCGTGGAGCAGTGGCAGAAGGTGCTGGGCGTGAACGTGATCGGCACGGCGCTGGTGGCGAAGTTCGCGATCCCGCATATGAAGAAGCGCGGGAAGGGCTCGATTGTGAACCTTTCGTCGATGAGCGGGATTATCGCGCAGCCGAATTTCGCGACGTACAACTCGAGCAAGGGCGCGATTCTGACGATGACGAAGTGCATGGCGCTGGATCTGGCGCCATTCAACATCCGGGTGAACAGCATCTGCCCGGGATGCGTGCTGACGAGCGCGACGGAACGCGAGTGGATCCGGATGGGGCTGACGAAGGAAGAGTGGATCGGCCAGATGGCGCCGATGCACATGCTGAACCGCGTGGGGGATGCGAAAGAAGTGGCGAACGCGATTCTGTTTCTGGCGTCTGACGAAGCCAGCTTTATTACGGCCGCGCATCTGCTGGTGGACGGCGGATACACGGGCCGGTAGAGCGGCGAGCTGAACCGGGCGAGCGATCAGCGACCGGCAGGGAGATTGAAAACAAAAAAGCCGCGCGGCAAACTTTCTGCCGCGCGGCTTTTGTTTTCAGGGCCGGCGCCGGTTAGCGCGGGCAGCCTTTGGCTTTGATCTGACGCTCAGGGGCGGGTTCGAGGCCCTGCACGTCAGGTTTGGCGGCGCCACCGGGGATGAACCAGACTTCGACGCGGCGGAACTTCGCGTTTTCGTCATTGGCCCGGACGCGGCCGGTGGAGCGCTCGCGGACGGAAGCATCGCCGAACGGCATCGGCTCGTCGGTCTGATCGGTTCCGGCGTACTTCACCTGAACGCGGCTCAGATCGAGCGAGGGGCAGACGCCCTTGCCGGCGCTGAGAACGGCGGCGGCGTTGAGGACGCGGTCGCGATCGAGATGCGCGGCGGCGCGGCCGGTTTCGTGGGAATCGCGATGGCCGATGAGGATGACGGTCGAGTTCGGATCGTCACGCAGCTTCGGCGTCAGGATTTCGATGAGATACCGCTTGGCGGCGTTGTTGACGCGGGCGCTGCGGTTGGGGAAGACGATATCGGTACGCGAGGCCGCAGGCTGGAGTTCGACGGTAACGGGCGCGGTAGCGCTGGCCGTCTGGTTGTGCTGGTCTGTGGCGGTGGCGGTAAGGGTGACGGTGCGGCTCTGGAGTTTGAGGCGGTTCGAAGGATCGAAGCCGCTGACCGCGCCGGGATTGAAGGTGGAGCCGGTGACGCCGTCGCCACTGTAGCTGACGGTGATGTTGCCGTTGCATGTGTTGGCCGGGCTGGCGTTGGCGGCAAGCGTGATGGGCGAAGAAGAGTAGTCGACCGTAGAGGGCGAAACGTTGAACGAGATGGTCGGCGGCTGCAGGGGCAGCACGTTGACGGTGACGGGGTTCGACGTGGCGCTCTGGTCGCCGGCGGTGGCTTTGACGCTGATTTCCTTCGAACCGGAGGAGTCGCTGGTGGGCAGGCTGAAGGACTGGCCGGTTGCGCCGGAGACGGGCTGGCCGTTGACCATCCACTGATAAGTAATGGTGGAGCCGGCGGCGCCGCCCGAAGCGGAAGTCTGGAGAGTGAGATTATCGCCCGCGCAGACGTTGTCACGCGCGCCGCTGATGGGCTGGATGGTGACGGGCGGCGGCGGAGCGGGCGCAGGGGCCGGCGGCGGCGGAGGCGGCGGAGGCGCTATGTATTTCGAGCGGATATCGACGCCGACGGAGATGGCGACCATGACGTCCTGGCTGCCGGACGGAACATAAAGCTGACCGGGCGTATAGACGGCGCTCGGCATGCCGAAGGAGGCGCGTTTGGAGATGCGGGTGGTGAGGTCGAAGCGCCAGGCGATTTTCGGGCTGGCGTTCCATTTGACGCCGCCACCGAAGACGAGCGCCACTTCTTCCTTGCTGACGACATTCAGAGGCACGATGAAGGGCCCGGTGCTGGGCGCCTCGATGCGGCCGGGACCGCCGATTTTAAACCATTCGGGGCCGATGCCGGCGAATACGTAGGGCCTGACCTTCGCCTCGCGCGGAGTGAAGAAGAAATCGGCCGCGATATCGAGATCGTAGACGCGGTTCTTGTCGCTCGCGTACTGATTGTTGCCGAGCGGCTGAAACTGAGCGGGGTTGTTGGCGAACGCGAATATTTCATCCAAAGACACATAACGCCAGAAATTTTCGGTAACGTGGCCGCCGACATAGATGCCGGAATTCAATTCCTGGGGCGTACTGCGATTGGCGACGTCCCATTGATAGCCAATGAACGGGCCCCAGTCGATGAGCGAATAGCCGCCCCCGGATCCTCCTTTCGCCACATTGCCGGAATCCGAAGGAGCGGGGTTCTGAGCGAATGCGGAAACAGTAATCGCCTGCGCCAACAGGAATACAAACGCAGATCGGCGCCCGGGGAACTTCAGTTGTTGCCGTAAGTGCCGCATAGTTTTAATAATTTCTCCGTGAGCTTCGCATTACTTCGCGAGAGCCGCGTTGGTCACCGCGGTTGAAGGTGGCGCGGTGGTCGAAAACACGCCGCGGCCGGGAACCAGCGCAAACAAACGGTCCGGAGCCGAGGCAGGAATCAAAAAAGAAGATGGCCAGAAGCCACCGGTGGAATCGAGCGGGCGCCAGTTCCGGCCGCGGTCGATGGAAAGAAAAACTTTGCCGGCCTGGGCGACGAAGGCTTCGCCGGTCCGGGTGGGATGGAAGAGGACGGCTTCGGCGGTGGCCTGATCGAGGCCGTTCATGGCGGGGGTCCAGGCGCGGCAGGCGTCTTCGGAGCGATAGAGGCCTCTGGATGTGGCGGCGAGCGCGACATCGGGCGAGGAAGGGTCGATGGCGAGCGCGTACCACGCGACGCCGGGGGCAGGCGCAGAGCACGTGGACCAGGTGGCGCCGCCGTTGCGGCTGACGATGGCGGTGGAAGAGTTCAGCGCCGCCAGATTGCGGCCGGAAGCCTGCATCCATTCAACGGGCGAAGGCGAAACTCTGGTAAACGAGGAGCCGGCGTTCGAACGGAAGAGGCCGTGGTCCGTACCGGCGAACAGGACGCCGCCGCGAGCGGCGACGAGAGAACGGCTGCGGCTGCCTTCGGGAAGGCCGGAACGGGTACGCCACGTTTTGCCGCCATCGACCGATTCGAACAGGCCGTGATAGCCGGCGCCGAAGACGGTGCGCGGCGAATCGGGCGAAGCGGCGACGACGAGCAGATGATCGTTTCCGGGGAGCGGGCCGAGATTGTCCCAGCGGAGCGCCATGCTCGCGCTGCCGTAGAGATCCGAGGAACCGCCGACGTAGAGAAATCCGCCAGCCGCGGTGAAACTGGTGAAAGCGCGATTGGTGAAACCGACGTTGGACTGCCGAAGCGTTTCGCCGCCATCGGAACTGACGAGAAGGCCGTCCGCGGCGGAGGCGAAGAACATGCGGCTGGGGACGAAGGGATCGAAGGCGATGGATTTCACGGGAACGCGGCTGACCATCCGCCAGGCGCTGCCGCCGGTGGTGGATTTCGCGAGGCCGTCCGAAGTACCGGCGAAGACGGTGTCGGGATGCGCGGGATCGATGGCGATGAAGTAAGTCCGGAAGGCGCCTTTGGGCGTGTTGAGCCGGGTCCAGCGGGCGGCGCGATCGGCGCTCGCATAAGCTCCGCTGCAGGCGCTGGCGAGTACGCGCCCGGGGCGCTTCGCGTCGGGGACGATGCTGAAGACATCGGAATCGTCGATCATGCCGGCATGAATCGATTGCCAGTTTGCGCCCGCGTCCGAAGTTTTCCAGGGCAGATGAGTGGTTCCGGCATAAATGGTGTCGGGATTTGCCGGATCGAAGGCGAGAGATACTACCGGACGAAGTTCGGGATCGCCGGGCGGGGAAATGAGTTTCCAGGTTGCGCCATGATCGCGGGATAAGTAGACGCCGGCGCCAGTCCCGGCGGCCATGATGTCGGGCGCCGAAGGAGCAAAAGCAATCGACCAGACCGCGAGACCGCTGGTTTGTGGAAGTAACATCCAGGAACGGCCCGCGTCGGTAGTCCGATAGATACCCGATATATGCAGATTGGCGGCTTCGATTCCTACATACCAGGTATCGCCGGAGTGGGGATCGACTTCGATGGCGTGCAGAACGGCGCCGGGGCGCGATGGAAAAGCGACGGGTTCCCAACTCGCCGCGCCATTGCGCGACAGGAAGACAAGGCCGTTTCCAGTGGCGGCAAGCACCTGATCCTTCTTATCCGGAATAACTCTGACGATATCGGCTGCGCCTCCGTAAGGACCCAGCGAGCGCCAGGAACCGAGGGCAAAGACCGGAGCCGCCGAGAGCAGCAGTAAGCACAGGGCAACCAGATTCATCGTAGTCGCCTGATAACTAACATAGCGAGACCAATGTTCTTATCGTATTACGCTGGCCGCATTTATTGCTTACGAAGAAATTGAAAATGAGGTTGCGTTTTCGGCCGGAAAGTGAATGGGGCAGTAGATAAAACATTTTCCGGCGGCGCGGCGCGCGGAGATTTCGAAACGCGCGGCTGCGTTGCAGCGGGGACAAAGGCGGGCAGAGCGGGCGGCTGCGCGCCCCGGGAGTTGCATATAATTCCGTCATCGTGATGCGCAAAGAAGCCGTAATGGCGATGGTCTGTCTTTCGGTGCTGGCGGCGAAGGCGGCCGGCCCGGCGACGTTCGAAGGGCGGCCCGCAGTCCTGATCGGCAACGACAGGATTGAATTCACCGTTCTTCCGCAGGGCACGATGATTGCCAGCATTGTGCTGAAAGACGACGCGCAGAAGCTGAGCCCGTTGTGGGATCCGGTGCGCGAGGCGGGAGACGCGAAGACGCCGGACACATTCCATGGAGAGACGGGACACTTTCTATGTGTCGACGGGTTCGGGAGTGTTTCAAAGGACGAGCAGGCGGCGGGGCTGCCGGGACACGGAGAAGCGCATCTGCGCGATTTCGCGCTGGATTCGAGCCATGCGAACGGCGAAGGGGTTTATAAGTTCGCCACGGACCTGCCGATTGCGCAGGAGCACGTGACGCGGACGATGCGTCTGCGGGATGGCGAGCAGGTGATGCAGATCGACACGGAGGTGGAGAGCGGGATCGGATTCGACCGGCCGATTTTCTGGGCGGAGCACGCGACGATCGGGGCGCCATTTCTCGAGCCGGAGGCGACGGTGGTGGATATGCCGGCGGCGCGGGCGAAGACGCGTCCGTATGCGGCGGGAAAGGGCGGCGGGCTGCCGCATCGTCTGCCTTCGGACGTGGAATTCACGTGGCCGATGGCGCCGACGCTCGATGGCGGGCACGTGGATCTGCGGGCGGCTCCGGCGGGGCCGGATTCGGGCGACCATACGACGGCGCTTATGGACAAATCGCGAAAGATTGCGTATGTGACGGCGATCAACACGAGACGGCATCTGATGGTGGGCTGGGTTTTCCGGCCAACCGATTATGCGTGGGTGCAGAACTGGGAGTTCTACCCGAAGACGGGCAATCTGGCGCGCGGCCTCGAATTTGCGACGCTGCCGTTCGATCTGCCGCGGCGCGAAGTGATCGAACAGAATTCGCTGTGGGGCACGCTGCTTTACCGCTGGCTGCCGGCGAAAGCGAAGATCGGCTCCCGGGTGCTGGAGTTCTATACGCGTGTGCCGGCCGGAATGAAGAAAGTGGACGATGTGCGGCTGGAGAACGGAGCGCTGGTGGTGGAAGACAAGGCGGCGGGGCTGACGGTGAAGCTGCCGACGAAGGCGGAGATGTAGGATGGCCGGCCGGTATCGATGGCGAAAATAAAACGCGCGGCGGCCGGGGAACTGCCGGAAGCGCAGTTGCGGCTGATTGCGAAGGCGCTGGCGGATCCGCGGCGCCACGAGATTCTGCAGCAGATCGGGGCCAGCCGCGAGGGCGCGGCGTGCGCGGATGTGCGGGGCTGTCAGGCGATTACGGCGGCGACGCTGTCGCATCACCTGAAGGAACTCGAAGCGGCGGGGCTGATCGAGATCGTACGGCGGGGGAAATTTGCGCAACTGAATCTGCGGCGGGACGTGCTGGAGGCTTACCGGAAGCATCTGGGAGCGATCCTGCGGCCGAAGGGGTGAACCTGCTTTTCGGCTGAATCCTTTCTCCTCTTTGTCCATCAGTTAGACAGTCATCGAACTGTCGAACGGTGACGAATGCGAGGAGGAAACATGAGACTTGCCAATAAAGTAGCGGTGGTGACGGGCGCTTCGAAGGGAATCGGGGCGGCGATTGCGAAAGCGCTGGCGGCGGAAGGCGCTGCGGTGGTGGTGAATTACGCCACAAGCCGCGAGGGAGCGGACGCGGTGGTGCGCGCGATTCAGGAAAAGGGCGGCAAGGCCGTGGCGGTGCAGGCGCACGTGGCGAACGCGGCGGAAGTGGAGAAGCTGTTCGAGGAGACGAAGAAGGCTTTCGGCGGGCTGGACATTCTGGTGAACAACGCGGGTGTGTACGAGTTTGCGCCGATCGACCAGGTGGGCGAGGACCTGTACCGGAAGCTGTTCGATACGAACGTGCTGGGCGTGCTGCTGGCGAGCCGTGAAGCGGTGAAGTATTTCAACGGCGCGGGCGGCACGATCATCAATGTGGGATCTGCCGTGACGGAGATCACGCCTCCGGGATCTTCGGTTTACACGGGTACGAAGGCGGCGGTGGATGCGATTACGCGGGTGCTGGCGAAGGAACTGGGCGCGAGGAAGATTCGCGTGAATTCGATCAACCCGGGGATGGTGGAGACCGAGGGCGCGCATGCGGCCGGGTTCGTCGGGAGCGAATTCGAGAAGCAGGCGGTAGAGCAGACGCCGCTGGGACGGATTGCGCAGACGAGCGATATCGCGCCGCTGGCGGTGTTTCTGGCGTCGGCCGATTCGGGCTGGCTGACGGGCGAGCTGATGGTGGCGTCTGGTGGGATGCGCTGACGGGAGTGGTGGAATGCGCTGACGCGCGGTGCAATGCGCCGGGGCGTATTCGGGATGCCGCTCCCGCACTGCGTGATAGCATGAAAAATCCCACCTGTAATGATTCGCGCGGTTAAGGGTACAAGGGACTTACTGCCTCCCGACACGTCTGTCTGGAACGCCGTCGAGCGTGT
>DAIDJK010000206.1 GCA_027450225.1 Bryobacterales bacterium
CGGCGTTCTCCGGCGGCATTGAAATGTGTCCCGTCCCTGCGGTATGCGGGTCCGAGCGCATCGGTATCGGGTCCCGCGAAAATCGACACCCGCGGGTTCACCACGGAAATCTGCTGCGCGCGCAGCAGCGGATCGGGCGCATTCCACCGTGTGCGCGTCGCCACCGCCGCCAGCACCGGAGCCGTGATGCCGGCGCTCCGGAGCGATGCGATGAATTCCCGCAGCGCGGCCGCATATGCCAGCTTCTCCGTCTGCGGCGAGTAGAGCGCGTCGGATTCGCCCTGCTGCCACAGAACGTAATCGGGCTCGAGCCCGAAGCGCCGCAAATCCGCGATGCGGCTCTGCACCATCCGGTTCATGCTGCGTCCGGGCAGCCATTCGCGTATCGCCGTTCCGCCGCGAACCGCCAGCGCGAGCGCCACCGCATCCGCGCGGCGGGCATTCACCAGCCGGTTGCCCACCGCGATCCACGGCGAATAGCCGGTCGCGTCTGATCCGAGAAGCGGGTCGCGCGCTTCCATCAGCCGCGCCCCGAATATCTCGCAGATCTCCGGACCGTACCGGGCGCCCGGCGCCTCCCCATAGTCGCCCGCATTCGATTGCCCGGTCACCAGCAGGACAATCGTTCGTCCGGAACGCAGACTTGCGAGCGGAATCGATGGACGCCACACCAGTTGCCGGCGCACGTCGTCCATGCCGGGAAGGTGAAGCGCGGCGTGGAGGAACGATCGCCAGCGCCATCCCGCGAAACAGAGAATAATCCCGGCAACCGCGACCGCAGTCCTTCGGCTCGCGCCCGTCACTGCGCGCGCGGCGCCGCCGGGAATTGCCGCGCCAGATAACGGGCCAGCCGGTGCCCGGGCCGTTCCACCGCAAGGAAGAACACGTAGCTCGATGCGATCACGAAAAGCGTCCTCGGAACCAGCCACGCGGTTCCCAGTACGTCGTGCGCCACGAAGGCCAGCATCGCGATCGCCAGCCCGTGGAACAGATAGATGGAATAGCTGAACTGGCCGCAGTACTCGAAAATCCCCAGCGGCCGGCGCTCGCCGTACCACGTGATCTCGCGCTTCAGCCACAGATAGATCAGCGGAGCCAGAAGCGTCAGCGATATGGGATATCCGATGCCCCCGTGAAAGCGCAGGATGGCGGCCGCCGTCGAAAGCGCCCACATCGTCAGCCTCCACATCCAGATCGTCGACAGATGCACGGCGCTGGGCAGGCGCGGATTCGACGCCAGCAGGCACCCGAGCAGCCAGCACGGCAAGCCGACGATCCACGTGAGCGCCGGGCCGTATTCGTGAAAGTTGCCCGCCCTCGGATTCGTCGCGATCACCACCGCCGCCGCGGCGAACGACGCGGCGATCACCGGCCAGAATCCCCACCGGAACAACGCCGGCCGCAGCAGCGGATAGAGCGTGTAATAAATCAGTTCGGCGGCCAGGCTCCAGAGGATCGAGGAATAGAATCCCATCAGATCGGAGCCGATCAGCCGGGCAATGCCAACCGATACCACCAGAGGAATCAGGATGCGGACATATCGCCGCATATAGAACTGCCCGATCGCGAGCCTTCCGGGCTTGCGGAACGGATAGTGAATGCAGAATCCGGAGATGACGAAAAAGCCGATCACCGCGGCGGCGCCGTCGAACAGGTTGTTCAGAATTCCCTGCGTCGCAAGCCCCGCCGAACCGCTCGCCGCCAGGCTCTTCACCGTCAGTCCGAAATGCGAAAGATAAACCCACATTGCAAGCCAGAAACGAAGCGAATCGATGCCTGCGATGCGCGGCTCTGCCCGGGAAGACGGTTTCTCAGGCGCTGCTTCCACCGCCGCGGCGAAACCCGAACTGCCGGCGCGCGTTGCAGAAGACTGGCCTGACACGGCGATCCGGCCCTGCGAACGTCGGCTCATCGAGCGGGCCCGGGCGCTGCGCGCGTGACTGCACGCGTCCGCAAGCGCGCCGCTGAGCTCACTGGGAACATCGCTTGATTCTAGAAAGACCGGCGGGCGCGCGTCAATTCAGCCAGTCCCAAATGCGCGATAGTCTGGAGAGCATGTTCAGAGCGCCCGCGTGGCTCGTTTTGCTTGCTGCTTCGGCGCATTGCGCCGCCGCGGCCGGCCCGGATTCTCCTCCCCAGACCGTGATCTCGAACGGAATCGTAACCGCCACCGTGTACCTGCCGGATGCGGAAACAGGCTATTACCGGGCCACGCGCTTCGACTGGTCCGGAGTGATTCCCAGCCTCGAATGGAACGGCCACAGTTACTTCGGGCGCTGGTTCGATAAGTACGATCCGAAGATACATGACGCCATCATGGGTCCTGTCGAGGAATTTCTCACGGACGGCAAAGACCTCGGATACTCCGAGGCGGCGCCGGGTGGAACCTTCGTAAAAATCGGCGTCGGCGTTCTGAAAAAGCCGGCCGAACCCGC
>DAIDJK010000207.1 GCA_027450225.1 Bryobacterales bacterium
TTCCGGGTCGCTTGCCGACAGTCATCAGGTCGGAATCTTCTCAAGCACGGGAACTCTGATGACTTCGACGACCGTAGCCGCCGCCTCAGGCGGGTCTGTCCTGGGTAGCTACGACTTTGTCCAGATCAGTCCGCTGGCGCTCGCGCCGGGAACTTACGTCGCCGCCGCATCGAGCATCGGAAGCAGTGATCCCTTTCCGTATCTCACCCAGAACAACGTGACCATTCCCGGCATGACTCTGGATTTCAACACCGGGCTCTATTCTCTCAATGGGACTTTTTCATTTCCCACAAGCGAGAATCCTGGGGCAACCTATTTCGCGGCGAACTTCGAGGTGGCGGGAAACGTCGTCACCCAGGCGGCTCCCGAACCATCGACAGCATGGCTCATGACTGGCGGCCTGGGAGTATTCTGCACCCTGCTTGCGCTGCGGGCGAGGCGAACCGGCCCGGCCTGAGCCGGCCGCTGCCCGAATGCCGATCACCGTATCGTGACATCGAACAGCGCTACCCAATATTGCACCGACTGCAGCCCGAAACCCGCAAAGATCAGCCCAATCCCTGCCGCTCCCATCGTCCTGTCGCGCAGGGTCTCGGAAACCCATTCGATCCATGGCGCGAGGGCCGTAAGGACCGCTGTTGCAGCTCCGATCCCCAGACCGGCATCGACGCCGAACATGACCGCGTGCATCCTGTGATGGGCCACCGCCGCGCTCATGTAGCCTGCCACGGCATAGCCGGCTGTGCGGTTTACGGCCGCCAGGATCTGCGCGCGCGTGATGGCGGGCGAGCGCCTCGGCTTGTAGTCCATGCCGGGCCGTATGCCGCGCGAATAGGCGAATGCCTGGCCCGCAAAGCTCAGCGCGCCGAACGCCGTTCCGAACTCCGGGCCATAGATGAAGGACGCGCCCAGACCGTAGCCGGCGCCGCGAAGGGCGGCGAACAGCAACTCCCACGCATACGGATACGGGCTGCCGTCGCGAGCCTGCCGGGCCAGTTCGATGGCGACCGTAACACCCGTGGCGACTCCCGCGCAAACGCCGAAGGCGAATCCCAGCGGGATGGCATAACCGAGAATGCAAACCGCGCTGTAAGTCACCGCTCGTGTGAGCGTTCGCAGCGGCCCATGGCTGCCGCCCAGCAGATCGTAGGCCAGATAGAGCGCGCCCAGCACGTCGAGCGAACTGCCCGTCAGACTTACGATCGCCAGATGGTGGTGGTCGAGCGTCATATGCGCAAGTGCGATATTCTCACGCTCCGATACGGCGGCCTGCTGCCCGCGTACACTGAACCATGCACACGATTGAACACGTCAGCGACACCGCGCTGATGGTGGCCGCCTGCCGCGCACTGGAAAATGACCGCCCGGACGGGCTCATTCGCGATCCCTTCGCGGCCGCGCTGGCAGGCGAAAAAGGTCTGGCGATCGCGCGGGCCTCTTCGGCGGTTCACTGGATGTGCTTTGGCATCGGCCTGCGGACGCACTTTATAGACGCGTTCATCGAGCGTGTCATCGAGGCGCGAGGCATCCGCCGGATCGTCAACATCGGCGCCGTTCTCGATACGCGCCCCTGGCGCATGAACCTGCCCGCCGATCTTCGCTGGCTCGAAGTGGATTTCGAACCGGTGCTGGCGCATAAAGAGGAGCGCCTCGCCGGCGCCAGCCCCTCATGCATTGTCGAACGCATGGCTGCGGATATCTCCACGGAATCCGGCCGCCGCTCCGTTTTCGAAGCCGTGGGTCCCGAACCGGCGCTCATGCTCACCGAGGGGCTGCTCATGTATCTGCCCCGCGCCGCGGTATCCGCCATCGCCACGGAATCCGCCGCCCGTTCGGGTATTCGGAACTGGATCTTCGATGTCTCCGCCCTTGCGCTGATGCGCGCCGCCCACGGGGACACGATGGACGCCATTCAGTCCGTCCGCGCTGAGGATCATCTCGAGGGCGCCGAAGTGCTCGATGCTGTCACCGCGCACAACTGGAGGGTGGCGGATTCCAGAACGTACGTTCGGGATTCGCGCTCCGTTCCCGCCGCCCTGGAACGCATCCTGCGGATCACTGCCGCCGCCGGCCCTCAACCCGAGCGCGCGCCGGACAACGATCCGAGCGGCATCTACCTCCTCGAGCATTTGTCGTAAATACCGGCGCTTAAACTGGACGGATGGCGCCGAAGGTTCCCCCGCACTCCACCGGGCTCGGCGCCATGCTGCGCATCGCGCTGCCGCTTGCCCTCGCCGAACTGGGCTGGATGGTGATGGGCATTGTCGATACCGTGATGGTCGGCCGTCTGCCGGACAGCGCCGTCGCCATCGGGGCCACCAGCGTGGGCGGCGCCTTGTTCTATAGTTTCGGCGTTTTCGGCCTCGGACTGATGTCCGGCCTCGACACCCTTGTTTCCCAGGCGTACGGCGCCGGCGATCTCCCTTCCGCGCGCCGCGCCATGTGGGCCGGGCTCGTCCTGTCCATGCTCGCCGCGCCCGGCTTCATGGCGCTGGTGATCGGTCTTGTCCCAACGCTTCGCGCGATGGGCATTGAACCTCCAGTCGCCGCCGGCGCTTCCCGTTTCATCGGCGTGCTCGTCTGGAGCCTGCCGCTGCTTCTGCTCTATACGGTGTTTCGCCGCTATCTTCAGGGCATTCATTACGTGCGCCCGATTGCGTGGGCGCTCATCACGTCGAACGCGATCAACGCGTTCGGAAACTGGATGCTCATTTACGGTCACTTCGGCGCGCCGCGTATGGGCATCGAAGGGTCGGCTCTCTCCACCGATGTCTCGCGCGTTTACCTGGCCGCCTGTCTGCTCTTCGCGATCTGGCGCCGCGATCCGGCGGCGCTCCGCTTCCACTCCGCCGGTTTCGCGCTGCTGAAGCGCCTGTTGCTGCTCGGGCTGCCTGCCGCCATGGCCATTGGTTTCGAGGTCTGGGTGTTCAACCTCGCCACGGCCCTCATCGCCACGCTCGGCGCGGTGGATCTTGCCGCCCATACCATCGCGATGAACGCAGCGGCTCTCACCTATATGGTTCCGCTCGGCATCAGTTCCGCCGCGGCGGTCACGGTTGGACGCGCGTGGGGAGCGGCTGATTTCTCCGCCGCCCGCCGGGCCGGATGGACGGCGATCGGCCTTGCCGCCGGCTTCGAAGTCGTTTCCGCCCTCGTGTTTGTTGTTTTTCCACGCCAGATCGCGGCAGCGTACACCACAGACGCCCGAGTCATCTCGACGAGCGTTCGGCTTCTCGCCATCGCCGCTGTGTTCCAGTTGTTCGACGGGCTCCAGGCGACCGCAGCCGGAGCCTTGCGAGGTTTGGGCGACACGAAGAGCCCCATGATCGCCACCCTCGTTTCTTACTGGATTGTGGGGCTTCCTTTTGGCGCCTGGCTTTGCTATCGCTCCGGCTGGGGCGTTTTCGGCATCTGGTGGGGTTTGTGTCTTTCGCTGATTCTTGTCGCCGCCGCTCTGCTGCCGGTCTGGAGCAGGCGCACCAGCCAGGTCCGGTCACAAATCGTCGAATTCCAGAACGTGAGCAACTGACAGGAGTTCCGCCGCAAACGCCCGGAGTTGCCGCCTTCGGCAGGGTACAATCGCCCCTGCCGCATCTCCAACCCTTTGAAATCAGTTGACTTGGCTGGAAGTTGGCTTTGTTCGGTACTTTTTCCGAACCGGGCAATCGAGCGTAGAGGATTTCTGCCGCCGACCGCTTGACAATAAGGCACTCAAATCTTATTATCGTAATCGGATAAGGTTTCATGAGATGCCTGAATCCAACTTCAACTGAAAGGAATCTCCTAACCATGAGCACCGCACTCTCCGTCGATCCGTTCCAGGGCCTTCGCTTCTTCGAGGACGCCGTTTCCCGGCTGATGAACGAGCCGGCTTCGGGCCGGCCATGGTCACCCGCGGTCGATATCGTGGAAACCGAGGACGCGTTGACGCTGAACGCCGACCTGCCCGACGTCAAAATCGAAGACATCGACATCCGCGTCGAAAACAACACTCTGTCGATTCGGGGACATCGCAAGTTCCAGAAAGACGACAAGGTCAAGGGTTATCACCGGATCGAGCGCAGCTACGGCGACTTCGTTCGCAGCTTCGCCCTTCCGCAGACGGTCGATACTGAAAAGGTCACTGCAGATTACAAGAACGGCGTTCTGGCCATTACCCTGCCGAAGAAAGAGGCGGCAAAGCCCCGGCAGGTGAAAGTTGCCGTACAGGGCTGATCCCGCAGCAGAGTCAGCGGCGGGGTGACAGCCAGTCCGGGCGCCCCCGCCTGCTTTTTTTTGGCGGACAGGAAATTGCTGAAATAACAAGGAACAAGAAAAATGCCATTCCGGTTTGACAAACTCACCCAGAAGGCTCAGGAGGCGGTCCAGCAGGCGCAATCGCTGGCTGGCGAAGGCGGGCACCAGGCTGTTCACCCGCTGCACCTCCTGATCGCCCTCGACAGCGAGCGCGAAGGCATCGTCCGCCCCGTGCTCGAAAAATGCGGCGTGCAGCCAGACGCGCTTTTGAACGAAGCGCAGCGCCAGTTGAATTCTCTTCCGAAGGTGACCGGCCAACCGGGTGGCATGTACATCGCGCCTGCTCTCAATCAGGTGTTCGAGGCTGCCTCCAAAGAGGCCGAGAACTTCAAGGACGAGTTCGTCTCGACCGAGCATCTTCTGCTCGGCATCGCGGACCAGAAATACGATCCCGCCGGCAGCCTGCTGAACAAGATGGGCGCCAACAAGGACGCAATCCTGAAAGCGCTGGTCGCGGTTCGCGGCACCCAGCGCGTTACGGACCAGAATCCCGAGTCGAAGTATCAGGCGCTTGAACGCTATGCGGTGGATCTCACCGAACAATCCCGCCGCGGCAAGCTCGATCCCGTAATCGGCCGCGACGACGAAATTCGCCGCGTGATGCAGGTGCTGAGCCGCCGCACCAAGAACAATCCGGTGCTGATCGGCGAGCCCGGCGTCGGCAAGACCGCCATCGTCGAAGGCCTTGCTCAGCGCATCGTGAAGGGCGACGTTCCCGAGCAGCTTCGCAACAAGAAGCTGGTCGCCATCGACCTCGGTTCCATGGTGGCGGGCACGAAATTCCGCGGCGAGTTCGAAGATCGCCTGAAGGCCGTACTCAAGGAAATCACCGAATCGAACGGCGAAATCATCTGTTTCATCGACGAACTCCATACGCTGGTTGGAGCGGGTGGCGCTGAAGGCGCGATCGACGCGGCCAATATGCTGAAACCCGCGCTTGCGCGAGGCGAACTGCGCTGCATCGGCGCGACGACGCTC
>DAIDJK010000208.1 GCA_027450225.1 Bryobacterales bacterium
ATGCGGACAGGGATCGGCTTGGTGCACTGGAAGCGAGTGGACGGCTCGAAATGCGAGCACTGTTTACAGCAATGTAACGGAGTGCCGCATTTCGGGCAGGGCTCGCTGAAATCCGTGCCTGGAGGAAGTTGCGTGGAACAGCTGTAACAACGCGACGCGGTGACAGCCTGGACGAGGCGGGGCAGGCGGGGACCGGTGATGTCCAGCGGGGGGCGCGGCCCGGACGGCCTGGGTTTGTTGCCGTTTGCATTGCCGTTTACATGCGGCTGGCTACCAGTGTCCTGATAACCGCGCTGGCGGTATTTACGATCGGAGTCCATTCGAGGATCCAAACTCCTGTAGATTTATTTCAATTCGCCGACACGGACGGGGAGTCCTGGCGTGTTCAATTCTTCGTATTCGACTAGCTATTAACGGGAGAGCTATTGCGGCAGCTGTGCCGAGAGACGTCGGAGATAGCCTCCGCTGGCGCTACAAGTCCATTTGTAGCACGGAATGTTTTGCATGTACAGATAGTGATCCGTTTCAGGCGAGAGAAAAAGGCCAGATCGGGCGAGTCCGGGCGGATCGAGTGATCTCATACGGGGTGAAACGGCGTGCGGGAGTAAGATCAGGTTTCATGCTGTTGCTGCTGGCGGCAGTTACGGCGCACGCCGCGAGCGCTGCGCGTACTCCGACGTTTTCCCGGGATATCGCTCCAATCCTTTACAGCAAGTGCGCAACGTGCCATCACGCGGGAGAAGTTGCGCCATTCCCGCTCACTTCCTACGCAGACGCGAAGAAACGCGCGCAATTGATCGCGACGCTGGTGCGCAGGCGCATTATGCCGCCGTGGCAGCCTGTCGCGGGATACAACCGTTTCGAGCACGAGCGGCGGCTGAGCGCAATCGAAATAGCGGCTATTGAAAGATGGGCGGCGGCGGGCGCTCCGGCGGGGAATCTGCTGCACGCTCCGGCGCCACCGGTGTTTGACAACGGATGGAAGCTGGGCAAGCCGGATCTTGTGGTCGATTTGCCGGAGCCCTTCGATATTCCGGGGGACGGCCCGGATATCTACGAATGCTTCATCGTGCCGATGAATCTGACGCAATCGAAGTACATCCGGGCGGTGGAGTTTCGGCCGTCCAATCGGCTTATCGTGCATCACGCGCTGCTGTTTGCGGATTCGACGCATATCAAACGGGAGCCGCGTTACCCGTGCTTCGGCACGCTGGGGCTGCTGCCGACGTTGGGCATCGGCGGATGGGCGCCGGGCAACGGGCCGATCGAGATGCTGGAAGGGGCGGCCGTTCCGATTATGGCGGGATCACGGCTGGTAGCCCAGGTTCATTACCATCCGGACGGCAAGCCCGAGCGGGACAAGTGGAGCGTGGGATTCTATTTCACCGATCAGGCGCCGGTGCGCCGGGTAGTGGATGTGGGACTGGCTTCACGCGACATCGACATTCCCGCCGGCGATGCGCATTACGTGGTGAAGGCGCATTTCACGATTCCGATTGCGGTGGATGCGGTGGGCATTATTCCTCATGCGCATTTCGTGTGCCGGCAGATGCACGGATGGGCCATCCTGCCGAATGGGCGGAAGCAGTGGCTGCTGAATATTCCGGACTGGAACTTCAACTGGCAGGACCAGTATCGGTATGCGAGGCCAATCCGGCTTCCGGCGGATACGCGAATCGAGATGGAATTCATTTACGACAACTCGGCGGCGAATCCGCGGAACCCGAATTCGCCACCGAAGCGCGTGACGTGGGGACCAGGAATTCAGGATGAAATGGCCGGGCTGCATGTGCAATCGATTCCGGTACACATGGATGAATTGCCGGAGCTGGGGCGCGCATTGTGGGGCGCCGTCATGCGGTCGGTGGGTGGCGAGTTCTACAGGCCGCCCCGGTAGATGGGCTGCGGCGTGAAATCCGGCATGGCAAGCGCGGCGGCGTAGCCTGCGGGCGCGGCGAGGGGAACGGAGCGGATCCGCGGATCGATTGGCTCGAACAGCGGCGCGCCGCGAGCTTTCGATGAAGCTTCGCGAACGGTCCAGCGCTGGTAGAGAGCCGCGCGGGATTCGGGCAGATCGATTTCTCCGAGGCGCGTGAGCAGCCTCGCGATGTCGATATCGCCGCGGCAGCGCTCAATGTCGATACCAACGGGGATATCGGGGCAGACGGCGATGAGCGCCCATTCGCCTGCGTGCGACAGGTTGAACTGAAGGCCCGCATGGAGCGATGGCTTGCCATGCGGCCCGATGGCGAAGGCGAGGTCGAGCGGATCGCAACCGGCATAGGAGGCGAGGACGGCGCGCAAAGCGGTTCTGGCGCGGCTCCAGTGAGCGCGGTCGTCATCGCGGAGAAAACGGGCGGCGCGCTCCCGTTCGGCGGGAGAAAGAACAAGCGGCCGTGGAGCGTCGAGAGAAACCAGCCAGATATCGACCGGGCGGGAGTCGATCAATCCTCCACATTAAACGAAAGGGCCGGCCGGAGCGAGATCCGGCCGGCCCGTGATGGATGAAGATCGACTTGCTTCAGCGAGGCAGGAGCTCGTAATGAGGCATTGGAACATCGACCGGGACAGGCGCGCTGGTTGCGCCGTAGGATTTCGGGCGCAGCCAGTTGCCGAACTGGATGCCGACTACGACGCGGTATCCGGTGGCCAGGTTCTGGAAGGTGTAATTGGCGTCGCCCTGAACGAAGAATGCGATCTCATCGTTGGCGGGCATGACCAGTTTGACGTCCGCGGCGGGAACATGAGTGCCGCCGGGAATGTAGCGCTTCTTGAATGCGACGGAACTTTCAATGTAAGCGTCGCCGAAGAGCGCGCCGACGGCATGGAATCCCGCCTGATCCTCGTATTTGAGATAGCCGAGAGTGGGGAAGCCGATGCCGGTGACTGAAGTCTCGCTCACGTTGCCGCTTTCATGGAAGCCTTTCGCGCCGAAGATGCCGACGCTTCCGCCGCGAAAAACGAAATCCGCGGTCAGAATCGCGGCGCCGAGGAACGCGCCACCCTGGTAGTTGTAGATCGAAACGTCGTCGAACTGGCCGAAGACGCCGAGCTGGATATGGTTGTGGCGATCGAGGACGCCGACATCGAAGATGCCGTCGCTCAGGCCGTCATCGAACTTCGAGCGGCGGTGGAAGTAGTCGAAACTGCCATCCACCTGGATGGCATGCGTGCCGGACTGTTCGGGCGTTTTGCCGTTGCCGAAGGGAATAAGAACCTTGCCGAACAGTTCAGCCGAATAGACTCCGGTTCGGCCGCTGGCCAGTTCGGGGCCGATATCGGCGCCGACCAGCACATACTTCTTGTTCCGCAATGCTTCCTGGGTCAGCGCGTAATTGGCGGCACTGCGGCCGGCGGTCTCCGCAATCTGCGTGGTCTGCGCTTCGGTGAGCGGCGACGGACGCCGAACCAGTTCCTGAGTGTCACTGTGGATCGCGCCGGTGTCCTGGTGGATGGCGGCCGTATCCTGCTTGATCTGGCCGGTATCGCCCGCCAGTTGCCGGAGCTGGTTGTCCAGATCGTGCAGCTGAGACGAGAGGCTGTCGATCTTGTCCAGTTGAGCGCGAGCGTATTTCATGAAGTCTTCTATGGCCGAAGCGATGCTGCCGTCGCCGATGACCGTGCCATCGGGCGCGGTGAC
>DAIDJK010000209.1 GCA_027450225.1 Bryobacterales bacterium
GTTTCTTCCGGAGGCGAGCGTTTCGTCATCCCGCAGGCCAGCCTTCTCGAACTCATCCGGCTCGAAGGCGAACGCGGACGCGCCCAGATCGAATTCATTCGCGGCACGGCCGTCTACCGCAGGCGCGGCGGCCTCCTGCCGCTTGCCTGGCTCAACCGCATTCTCGGACTCGAAGACGCTTCCGCGCCGCCGGTTCTGAACGAGGTCATCAATATCGTGGTCCTGCAGGTGGACGACCGGCAATTCGGCCTCATCGTGGACAGCATCAGCGATACCCAGGAAATCGTCGTCAAGCCCCTCGGCGCTCAACTCAAAGAGCTCAAGTGTTATGCCGGCGCCACCATCATGGGAGACGGTAAGGTGTCCCTGATCCTCGACGCCGGAGGCATGGCGAAACTCGCCGGCGTCAACGCCGACTCGCAGGCCGCCGCTTCGGCCGCCTCCGCTGCGGAAACCGCGGCTTCCGCCCTCAGCGCGGTGCGCAAGCTCCTGCTCTTCCGGGCCGGCCGCATGGAACGTCTCGCGGTTCCGCTCTCGCTCGTGGCGCGTCTCGAAGAGATACCCGCCTCGCGCATCGAACGCGCGGGCGACGGCCTCGTTCTCCAATACCGCGGCCAGATCATCCCGCTCGCGCGCGCCGCCTCTTTCCTCAGAAGCTCCGCGGAGGAAGCGCAGATTCCAGATCCCGCGCCCGTCATCGTCTTCGCGGATGGCGAACGCCGCATCGGGCTCATCGTGGACGCCATCATCGATATCGTCGAAGAATCCGTCTCCGTCACGCGCGCCGCCGGTTGCGCCGGCCTCTGGGGATCGGGCGTGGTCAGCGGGAAAGTCACCGATTTCCTCGATGTGCACGCGCTCATCGAATCGTTCGATTGCAGCTGGTTCAATGCCGCAAGCCGGCCCTCCACCATTCTCGTGGCCGACGAATCGGCTTTCACCCGCGATCTGATTCGCGGTTCGCTCGAGGTCGCCGGGCATCGCGTGCTCGATGCTTCCTCCCCTGCGGAAGCCATCGAGAGAACACGCACCCACGTGGTGGATATCGTCGCCGCCGCTCTCGATCTGCCGGAGAGCGGAGCGTTCGAACTCGCCGGAAGCCTGCAGGCGCAATCGGGCGGTCCGCATCCCCCTGTCATCGCCCTGGCCGGCCAGGAATCTTACGATCCGGAATCGCCCACCCTGCAGGCCTTCGCGGATTGCGTTCCGAAGTTCGACCGTGCGCGCATGCTCAAATCGCTCGACCGGCTCGGCCGCCGCTCGAACAAGGAGACCGTCCATGCTTAGTTCCGCGCAGAATCAGTACGCTACTTTTTCGGTTGGCGATCTTTTCTTCGGAATCGAGGTTCTTCAGACCCAGGAGTTGCTGAGGAACCAGGAGATCACCCGCGTCCCGCTGGCCCGCCCGGAAGTGGAAGGCCTCATCAACCTTCGCGGCCAGATCGTCACCGCGCTTGACATGCGCCGCCTTCTCGAACTCGAACCGCGCCCGGCCGGTCAGCCCGCCATGATCATCGTCGTGCGCGTGGACGATTCCGCCGTCAGTCTCGTCGTCGACCAGATCGGGGATGTCATCTCGCTCAGCAGCGATCAGCATGAAGCCGCGCCGCCCACCATCAGCGGCCGGCAGAAGGAACTCATTCGCTGCGTGTGCAAACTCGACGATCGCCTCCTGCTCGTGCTCAACACTGAGTCCGTGCTCAAGGGTTCGCCGCTCCGCATCATGTAAAGAAATTCGTATTCAAAAGGAAAAACGCAGGAAACACTATGCCGCATAACAAAGCTGTGCGAGTTCCCGGACCGTCGAGTGAGGCCGGATTGAGAAGGCCGCGCCATGCCGAGCGCGCCAATGTCGATGGAGTCGTCGCCGCCATCTCCAAATCACAGGCCCTGATCGAGTTCGACATGGATGGAAAAGTCCTCCACGCGAACCAGAATTTCCTCACCACCCTCGGCTATACCGAACAGGAGATCCTGGGCAAGCACCACAGCATCTTTGTCGATGCAGCCTATCGCGACAGCCCCGACTATACGGACTTCTGGGCCGGGCTCCGGCGCGGCGAGTTCCGCGCCGGTGAATTCAAGCGCATCGGCAAAGGCGGGCGCGAAGTCTGGATTCAGGCCTCCTACAATCCCGTTCTCGACGAAGCGGGCAAGCCAGTAAAGGTCATCAAGGTCGCCAGCGACGTTACGCGCCAGAAGATGGCCGCCGCGGATTATGCCGGCCAGATCGCGGCCATCTCCAAATCTCAGGCCGTCATCGAATTCCAGCTCGACGGCACGATCGTGACCGCCAACGACAATTTCCTTCGCTGCCTCGGCTACACGCTCGAGGAAATCAAGGGCAGGCATCACAGCATGTTCGTCGATGAGGCTTACCGGAACAGCGCCGATTATCGCGAATTCTGGGCCCGCCTGAACCGCGGCGAATTCCAGCAGGCGCAGTACAAACGGCTCGGCAAAGGCGGCCGCGAGGTCTGGATTCAGGCCTCCTACAATCCGATCCTCGACCTGAACGGCAAGCCGTTCAAAGTGGTGAAATACTCCACCGACGTGACGCAGCTGCGGCTCACCATGAACCAGATCACGCAGAACGCCGACAGTCTCGCCGCCTCATCGGATCAGCTCACCGGCATCAGCCAGAAGATGGGCTCCACCGCCGACGAAACCGCGGCCCAGGCCACGCTCGTCTCCGCCGCCAGTGAACAGGTCTCCCGCAATCTCTCGGTCGTAGCCGCGGGAAGCGAAGAGATGATGGCGTCCATCGGCGAAATCTCCAAGAGCGCCAATGAAAGCGCCCGCGTCGCGCGAAACGCCGTCAGCGTCGCCGATTCCACCAACCGGACCATCGCCAAGCTGGGCGATTCCAGCTCGGAAATCGGCAAGGTAATCAAGGTGATTACCTCCATCGCCCAGCAGACCAACCTGCTCGCGCTCAACGCCACCATCGAAGCCGCCCGCGCGGGCGAAGCCGGCAAGGGTTTTGCCGTGGTCGCCAACGAAGTGAAGGAACTGGCGAAGGAAACGGCTCGCGCCACCGAAGAAATCGGCCAGAAGATCGACGCCATTCAGTCCGATACCGGCGCCGCCATTCAGGCCATCGGTCAGATCAGTTCCATCATCAATCAGATCAGCGATCTGTCGAACACCATCGCTTCGGCCGTCGAAGAACAGACCGCAACCACCAACGAGATCGGCCGCAACCTGACCGAAGCCGCCACCGGCGCCAGTGAAATCGCGAAGAACATCACGGTCGTTGCCTCGGCCGCAAAGGGAACCACCAGCGGCGCATCCGAAACGTTTGCGTCCGCCCGGGCGTTGAATGCGATGGCAGGCGAACTGCGCAGTCTGTGCGCTCAGTTCCAGCGCTAGCCGCCGCCACGGCGCGGACCGGCAATACGGTCCGCGCCCTTTTCTGGAAACTACGACTCCAATGCCCCAGGGAACAATTCGCATTCTCGCGGTCGATGCATCGGTCGCCTCGCGCCGCGCCATGACGGAGGCGCTCGCCGGAGACGGCGAGCTGGATATCATCGCCACGGCCTCGAATGCCGCCACCGCGCTGAAACGCGTCCGCCATCTGGAGCCGGATGTGGTGCTGCTCGGCGGCGAAGTGCCGGAAGTGGTGGACCTGATGAACGAGATCCGCGCCTCTTTTCCGCGGATCAAAATCGTCGCGTTCGATCGCGCCCGCCCGGACTTGCCGGAGCGCATCCGCAATCTGTTCTCGTTTGCCAACCTGCGCGCCGCCCAGCAGGAAATCGCGCGCGCGGAAGCCGAAACGCCGAAGCGCGCGCGCGCCGCATTCCCCTATCGCCGCAAAGTCGTCGCCATCGGCGTCTCCACCGGCGGTCCAAACGCGCTCGCCGCCATCATGCCCATGTTCCCGGCTGATTTCTCGCTTCCCGTGCTCATCGTCCAGCACATGCCCGCATCCTTCACCGCCCTGCTGGCCGAACGGCTTGCCGCCCGCTGCGCCATTCCGGTGGAGGAAGCCCGCGAAGGCTCGGCTGTCGAGCCCGGCAAAGTTCTGCTCGCGCCCGGCGATTTCCATACCCGCGTCAAAGCGTTGCCGGACGGCCGGGTGATCACGACGCTCGATCAGGGGCCGCTCGAAAATTCCTGCCGGCCCGCCGTCGACGCTCTCTTCCGCTCCGTCGCCGAAGTCTACGGTCCCGCCGTCATCGCCGTCGTACTCACGGGTATGGGGCAGGATGGAGCCACCGGCGCCGCTCTTCTGAAAGGCAAAGGCGCATACATCATCGCTCAGGACGAAGCCTCGAGCGTGGTCTGGGGAATGCCCGGGGCCGTCGTGAGCGCTGGCGTCGCCGATGCCGTCGTCGATCTGAATTCCGTTGTGCCGCAGATTCTCAAACAGGTTTAGCCACGCCATGTCGATTTCCGGACACCTCACCACCGAGAACTACCTCTACCTTCTCAATGAGATTCAGCGCAGCTCCGGCATCGCTCTTGACGAAAGCAAGCTCTATCTGGTCGAGGCCCGGCTTACCCCGGTGTGCGAGCGGCTGCATATCAACAGCCTGAACGAGCTTTGCAGCCGTCTCCGCGGACCCGAAGCCTCCGCCATCCGCCCCGAAGTGGTGGAAGCGATGACCACCAACGAGACGCTCTTTTTCCGCGATCCGGTCGCATTCGATGCCCTCCGCAGCGTCATGATCCCCGAAATGATGGAGAAAAGGCGGGACCTGAAACGTCTCGATTTCTGGTGCGCCGCCTGTTCCACCGGCCAGGAGCCCTACAGTCTCGCCATCCTGCTGCTCGAAATGGGCCTTGTCAACTGGGATATCCGGATCATCGCCACAGACCTCAATCGCAAGGTGCTCGACCGCGCGCATCACGGCCATTTCCAGAAGCTCGAAATCAATCGCGGCCTTTCCGAGCATTACCTTCACAAATATTTCCATCATTCTCATTCCGGCTGGCGCGTCTCCGAACGCATCCGGAATATGGTCACCTTCGAGCAGTTCGATCTTCGCGACGCTCCCACCCGGCCCGGCACATTCGACGCCATCCTGTGCCGCAACGTCCTCATCTATTTCGATGTCCCCACCAAGAGACGCATCGTGACCAATCTGAAGCGCTCGCTGCGCGAGGGCGGTTTCCTGCTTCTTGGGTGCGCCGAAAACCTTCTGGGCGTGAGCGACGAGTTCAAAAAGCGCAACTTCAGCACAGCGTTGTTCTACCAGACGCAGGCAGCCGTCCCGGCCGTTCCCGTATCCCAGTAAACTGTCGCGGCATTCCAGCCCGGCGCATCTCATAAACTGGAACTACCGTGACAATCTGCTACGTGGACGCGTTTTCCGGCGTCGCCGGCGACATGCTCGTCGGCGCTCTGGCCGACGCCGGGGCCGACCGCGAGGCCATCTCCCGCGCGCTCGTCTCGCTCGCCCCTGCCGCCATCATCGAATGGGATCGCGTCAAGCGGCGCGGCATGGCAGCCGAAAAGTTCCGCGTTCGCGTGGAAGAGCCGCAGAAACACCGGCATCTGAGCGGCATCCTCAAAATCATCGAAGCGGGCGACCTGCCGGAGCAGGTGAAGGCGAACGCCACCCGCGTCTTTCAGAAACTCGGCGAGGCCGAAGCTCTGGCCCACGCCGTCGCCATCGAGAAGGTTCACTTCCACGAAGTCGGCGCCATCGACTCCATCTGCGACATCGTCGGCGCCTGTCTCGGTTTCCATCTGCTGGGCGTGGATCGCATCTTCTGCTCGCCGATCAACGTGGGCAGCGGCACGGTGAACACGGAGCACGGCGTTCTTCCCGTCCCTGCCCCGGCCACCGCGCGGCTCCTTGAAAACAAGCCGGTCTACTCCCGCGGACCGGCGCTCGAACTCACCACGCCCACGGGCGCGGCGATTCTCTCCACGCTCGCCGAAGACTTCGGCTCCATGCCGCCGATGAAGATCCGCGCCACCGGCTACGGCGCGGGCGATCGGGATTTTCCGGAACACGCCAACATCGTCCGCGTGATGCTGGGCGAGGCTTCGGGCGCGCGCGAAACCGCCACTGTTTCCGTCATCGAGGCGAACATCGACGACGCTT
>DAIDJK010000210.1 GCA_027450225.1 Bryobacterales bacterium
GACTTCGGTGAGGTTCATTTCGGCGAATGGCAGGGAAAAGATTTCGCGGAAATCGAACGGGATTCGCGGTGGGCTCCGTTCAACGATTACCGGAGTTTTACGCGCGCGCCCGGCGGTGAGATGATGCTCGAGACCCAGGCGCGCATGGTTCGCGGGCTGCTGGAACTGGCCGAACGGCATTGCGATGAAACGGTCGCGGTATTCAGCCATGCGGACGCGATCAAATCCGCGCTGATGCACTTCCTCGGCATTCCACTCGATTTCCATACGCGGCTGGAGATATTGCCCGCATCGATTTCGGCGGTGGATCTGCACGCCGGAATCCCAGTAGTGCGATTCATCAATTCGGTGAACATTCGGGAGTTATAGAGCTAGTGGTTTTCGTAATGGAACGGTAATTAGGAAATAAGACTCCTGGTACTCGTGTTGAATTTTGGATGTTCCAGTTAGCACTTTTGTTTGCTTTACTGGGATCACACATGAGTCTGGAGTCCCAAGCTCGTACTTTTTTACGGACAGTGTTGCCGGTTTGCGCGCTCGTCCCAGCCGCACTCGCCGGCACGCTTGCGCCGGAAATCCGATCCCTTCGACCGAACCAGTCCGTTCAGGTGCTAATCCAGCGGACTGCCGGTGGCGCTACTGCCACTGCCAGCAGAACGGGTTCAGCAGGTTCCAGCAGGAAGCTGGCAACGCTGCCGTCCGGTTCACTGATGCTTGCGACGCTGCCAGCCTCGCAGGTTAGAGATCTTGCCGCAGATCCTTCAGTAATCCACATTTCGGTGAATCATACATTGAGAAGCACCGGTTCGGCCTCACCGGTTTCCGGCCCGGTTTATGATTATATGCCGGAAACGATTCTGCCGGATTCGGGTGGAACAGCGGTGAATTTCGGCCTCGGGGCCGGCATCGGTGTAGCAGTAATCGACAGTGGAATTCGCATGAATGCGGACCTTTTCGGCAATGGTACCGGCACGCCCGGTCAGGCCATGAAGTTTCCGCGCGTGGTTTATTCGGAAAGTTTCGTGCCCGGGGAAACGCCGGACGATCTCTACGGCCACGGCACGCACATCGCCGGAATCATTGCGGGCGACGGCTCGAATTCGTTCGGTTCGGGATATCTCGAAGATATTCATGGCGTTGCGTCGGGCGTGAACCTGATCAATCTGAAGGTGCTGGATTCTCAGGGCCAGTCGAGCGATGCGCAGGTGATTCAGGCGATTGAGCGGGCGATCGAACTGAAAGACGCCTACAACATCAAGGTGATCAATCTATCGCTGGGACGCGGGATTTATGAAAGCTACAAGATGGACCCGCTTTGCCAGGAAGTCGAGAAGGCGTGGAATGCCGGAATCGCGGTAGTGGTTGCCGCAGGTAATGGCGGACGCGACAATTCGGCGGGTACGAAGGGCTACGCCACGATCGCGGCTCCGGCGAACGATCCGCTGGTGATTACGGTCGGCGCGATGAACACCGAAGGCACTCCGACTCGCAGTGACGATCTGATGACGACCTACAGTTCCAAAGGGCCGTCGCTCGGCGATCACGTAGTGAAGCCGGATCTGGTGGCGCCGGGCAATAAGCTGTTCGCGATTCGGGATATCGGCTCGTTCCTCGACACGATGAATCCGTCGCCCGCGGCGCCCGTTTCCTCCTACGAGAAAGACCCGGCGCCTGGCGATGTTTCGAACTACATGGTTCTGAGCGGAACCAGCATGGCGGCGGCGGTGACGAGCGGTTCGGCCGCGGTACTGATCGCTAATGAGGGGCTGACGCCCGACCAGGTGAAGGCGCGCCTGATGAAAACGGCGACGAAGAACTTCCCGCAGAGTTCCACCATCACCGATCCGGCGACTGGCGAGACGTTCACCGTACAGTACGACATTTTCACGGTCGGCGCAGGGTATCTGGATCTGGATGCGGCGCTGGCAAGCAAGGAGACGATTCCGGCGGGCATGAATGCAGCTTCGCCGATCGCAGTTCCGGCCGGCACGGCTCCGGACGGCAGCGAGATCATTCACGTGGTGAACGATCAATCCACGGTGTGGGGCAGTTCGACCGTATGGGGTTCGTCCACGGTGTGGGGATCGTCAACGGTGTGGGGCTCTTCGGTGTGGATGCCGGATTCGACGGTTTGGGGAAGTTCCACGGTTTGGGGATCTTCGACGGTGTGGGGTTCGTCGACCGTATGGGGTTCAGTCGCGGACGCCGGCTATTCGACTGTCTGGGGCAGTTCCACTGTGTGGGGATCGTCCACCGTATGGGGTTCGTCGACAGTCTGGGGATCGTCCACCGTATGGGGAAGTTCGACGGTTTGGGGATCTTCAACGACCGGCGATCCATACTCGAGCGTAAAGTAGGTTCAATCAGGAGCAGTCCTGCCGCCCGGGGTCAAAGCCGGGCGGCTTTTTATTTGCGGTAGTCCGGTCGTTGAGATGAGAATCACCACAGAGTGCGACCAACATCCAGGCGCTGACGGGACCTGGCCGTTGATGCGCGCTCACGGGCGCTTCCGAAATACTCGCTTCGCCGGCCGTCCTCCTCGAGGCTGTTCCCCCCGGGGCTGCTCACCTCGCGGCGCCCGGCTGGGCTGATCAGGCCGGTTGTCACCCCGATTGTCGAATCGGTCGCGAGGCGGGCCCCCCTGACGGTCGCCGTCCTGTCGAGGTCTTTCTCCGCGCGCTCCGTCGGTCCGGCCGCGATTATCCGGGAAACGATCACCACGCGCCGGGCCTTCTCGTGGCCTGTCTTCTCGCGGTTTCTGGTCCCGGGGCCTTGCGTCCGGCGGCCGGGCTCCTCGCGGCCGCTCGCCTTGTGGACGGTCGTCGCGGCGTGGGAATCTCGGAGGCCGTTCTCCTGGGCGCGCGTCCTTCCGCCGCGCGCCGTCTGCCGTCCGTGGCGCCACCGGGCCTCCGAACCGGGCCTTGCGTTCGCCACCGTCGCGGCGCTCCTCTACCCGCCGTTCGCGAACAGGCTCGGATGGCTTCGTCTCGGTCCGGGCAGCCGGCGCAATCACCGGAGGGCGGGGAGGCCTTGCGCCTTCGCCTGTCAATGCAGCTTCTCGTTCCGACGTGCGCGCGATCAGCCGCTGCTGGGAGCCGCGCTGCACCGGGCGTTCCACTGGAACGCGCGGTACGGCGGACGCGCGGGCTATCTCGTCCGCAACCGCCACACAGGCCTTTAGTTCTTTCACATCGTGAACTCGCACCATGTGCGCGCCCTTGAGAATCGCGGCAGTCACAGCGGCGGCGGTGGCGAAAAGTGTTTCATCTTCCGTTTTCTGGCGCAGGAACGACTTGCGGGAGGGGCCCACCAGAATGGGCAACTCGAGCCGCGCCAGCTCGCCCAGATGAGCAATGATTTCGACGTTCTGCTCTCCGCGCTTTCCGAAACCGATTCCGGGATCGATCGCGATCCTGTTCTGTTCCACTCCGGCGCGCCGCGCGCGGCTCACGGTTGCCTCCAACTCGCGAGTTACTGAAGCAGGCGCGTCCGGCAGCGGCGCAAGCCTGGCCCACGTTTCCGGCGTACCGCGCATGTGGTTCAGAATCAGGCCGAGATTGCCCGATGCGGCTGTTTTCGCAAGATTCGGATCGAACGTGAGCCCGCTCGGATCGTTGATAATCTCGATCCCGTAATCCAGCGCTCTCTCGGCGACCTCGGATTTGTACGTGTCGAGCGACAGTGGTACGCGCAGGTTCCCGCGGAGCCGTTTCAGCACGGGAACGAGGCGCTGCCATTCCTCATCGGCGGAAATCCGCGCGGATCCCGGCCGCGTGGACTCTCCGCCCAGATCGATGACGTCCGCGCCTTCTTCCTCGAGTTCGATGGCGCGTGCGTAAGCTCGCTCCGGATCCCGGAACATACCCCCGTCGGCGAACGAGTCCGGCGTCACGTTCAGAATTCCAACAATGAGGGTACGCTCACCGAGTTGCAATTCCGAATTTCGAAGCTTCCAGTAAAAGATTTTCCTCATGAGCGCGATTTCAGTGTCCCATGCCGATTCGGCACTAAAGGTTTTTCGGCATATCGCCGATCAAGGTCATGTATGTCATGCGCCGTTTGCAGCGTGCGTAGAAATTCCGGCGGTTCGGCTCTCCACCTGGTTGCGGAGACGCCTGACATGCGTGAACTGCTCGAGCGCACGCTGAATTCGCTGGGGATCGAATTCGAGATTACCGGCGAGATTCATTCGATTTCGCACCGCGGAGATCAGGCCCGAGTCATAGGACTGCTGCGGCAAATGTTATCTGCTCCAGAGCGCAAAGCCGTAAGCGTCTGTGATCTGCGCGGCGATGCATTTCCCATTACCCGAGACCTCGATTACTGGTGGCGGATCCACGAGACCGAATGGTTCGAACGCGCATTGCTCGACAACCGCTTCGAGACCTGGTTCCAGCCGATCATCGATACCTCTACGCGCGCCATTCTCGCGCACGAATGCCTGATTCGCCTGCAGACAAGCCGGATCTACAGCGGAGGCGAGATTGTGGATGCCGCCACCATCCGTAATCAGATCCACGCGTTCGACGCGCACGCTCGCCGTCTGGCCATTTTGAGCGCCGCGAAGCAGAATCGCAGCGGCAGGTTCTTCGTTAATTTCATGCCGTCTTCCATTTACAACCCGGAATTCTGCATGCGCACCACAATGGAAGCGCTCGCCGAAACCGGAATGTCGCGCGAAAATATCGTTTTCGAGGTCGTGGAATCCGATCTGATCCGTGATAGCGCACATTTGCGGCGCATCTGCGATTATTACCGGACAAATGGCTTCGGCTTCGCGCTCGACGACGTCGGAACCGGGTCGAATTCGCTGCAGATGGTTTGCGAACTCCGCCCCGAATACATCAAGCTGGACAAATCGCTCGTTCAGAACGTCGAAAAGCCAATGTATGGCGCCACTATCCGCAAACTCGTCGAACTGGCCGAGCAGTTCTCGGTCCGCGTGATAGCGGAAGGCGTCGAAACCATCCACACCATGGAGAATCTCTGGCTGCTGGGTGTTCAGACGATGCAGGGATTTCTTTTCGGACGTCCGGAGCGGAATATCATCCCAACCAATTCCGGCCTGCTCCGCCTGTCGCATGCTCTCGGAACGCAGGAACTTAGCGATTCGGGGAGCCTGATACCCGCATCCATTTCCTGCCGACCTGGATCAACAACTCCGGCGCGTCAGGAATCACCAGTTCCTTCACTCGCTGGCCATTAACCTCGATTGCGCCGGATTCTCTCTTGCGTCGCGCGTCGCTGACCGACTCGGCCAGTCCGACCCTAGCCACCAGTTTGTCGAGATTGATTCCATTGCCGGCGCGCACACCGTCCGGCAATGGAACTGAATCGATCTCCGTAGGCGCTTCCTTCTGCCGCACGACACGATTGAATTCATCCGCTGCACGGCCCGCATCTGCCGCTGAATGGAAATCGGCGACAATAGTCCGGGCCAGGGCCATCTTCGCTTCCATCGGATTCAGAACCTGGCGCGCAATCCGCTCCTGCATCGCGTCGATCTCAACCATGGTCGTGTCGGTGAGAAGTTCGTAATAGCGCCACATGAGCGAATCACTGATGCGCATGATTTTCGCGAACATCACCTCAGGCGCCTCGTTGATTCCGACATAATTGTTCAACGATTTCGACATCTTTTTCTCGCCGTCCAGACCTTCAAGAATCGGCACGGTCGCGACGATCTGCTGCGGCTGACCGTAATCCTTCTGGAGTTCCCGGCCGACGAGCAGGTTGAACTTCTGATCTGTCCCGCCCATCTCCACGTCCGCGTGAAGCATCACCGAATCATAAGCCTGGGCCAGCGGATACAGCAATTCATGAACGGAGATCGGTGTTCCGGCGGCATAGCGTTTCGCGAAATCGTCCCGCTCGAGCAGACGTGCGACGGTGTATTTCGAACAAAGCCGGATTACGTCGAGAAACGGCAGCTTCGCCAGCCACTCGCTGTTGAACCGTACTTCCGTCTTTTCCGGATCGAGTATCTTGAACACCTGCTGCTTGTAAGTGTCGGTATTCGCCTCGATCTCTTCCATCGTGAGCGGCGGCCGCGTGATGTTCCGGCCGCTCGGATCGCCGATCATTGCTGTTGCCGCCCCGATCAGGAATATCACCTGGTGCCCAAGATCCTGAAAATGCTTCATCTTCCGAAGCAGCACGGTATGGCCGAGATGCAGATCTGGCGCGGTCGGATCGAACCCCGCCTTCACACGCAGCGGACGGCCTTCCCTGGCGCGCAGACTGATCCGCTCCCGCAGATCCTCCTCGCGAATCAGCTCCGAAAGGCCTTTTTTAAGATACGTGAGTTGTTCTTCAGGACTGGCGACCACTTCTCGCCATTTTACCGGCCGACCTGGGCGGCCCGCTATTCTGTACCCTTCCGGCGCGGCGTCGCTGTGCTTCGCCTCGCGAGCCACAGCCCGGCCACTGCGAATCCGATTAAAGCCGACAGCGATGGCTCCGGCGCCGGAGTGGGCGACGCGACTTCCACCGAAACCGGCGCAGTCAAAACGCCCGACGAATCGAAATTGCCTGCAATCGTATCCAGCTCGTATGCGATTACCAGTTGCGCCGAATCGATCGCGCCGTTGGGCGCGTTGGTATTGATGAAGAATGCGCCCACGCCGGTGGAAAGCGCAGGGTCAATGTTATACCCGAAGCTTTGGGTCCAGTTCGACTGCGGCTGCGTCATTGCGTTCGCAGGGCCGCCCGCATAGCTGATGATGTCCGAGTAGCTTCCCACCGATGAATTCGTTTCATTGATGAGGAACGAACTCGTGATCGTCAGCGTGTCCGCCGAATTGTTCTGAAGTCCGAAGCCCCAGCCGACCGTATCTCCCGGCGCGCCGGTGAGCGCGCCGTTGACGGGAGCGAGAGTCAGAATCGGGCTGGCCGCAAGCGGCGCGATCGTAGCCGCGCCGCAAAAGATCGTCAAGAGAGGCACACGAAGGTTCATTGTTGTTCCTTTTGGTTCGTGATTCAGCGATTCACCGTAAGAGTCGTACTGCCCGAATACCTGCCTGCATCGGCAGTGAAGTGCACTGTGAACCGGACGCGCACAGCGGTATCGGGCCACCGAAACAGCAGGCTGAACGGCGCAGTCGCCATTCCCGGCCCCAGATCGCCCAGGGCCACGGGAACAGGCGTCGAAAGCGCGACGCTTCCGGTTCCGCTGACGATCTGTATGCCGTCGATCCCCGTGATGTGTATGTCCCCCACTCCGCTCGCGCTCGCGTTGGTAAGGTTCAGCGGCACGATCTCAAGCCCACCCGATGAAGACCGCTGGCCCGCCGTGTTCGCGAAGAGAACGGGGCCCGTTCCGGCATTGAAATCAGCTGTCTCGTCGATCACGCCGGTAGCCGCGATTGTCGTGGGATTCGAGGCGCTTGTCTCTGCTCCCGAGAATGCTCCGAAGGTGAAACCGGCCGCCGGAACCGCCGTCATCGAGAGTTGCGACCCTGCATCGTAGTAGCCGTCATTCGATGCGTTGGCGACCGTCACGTGGCCGGCGTTCGCCGGATTCGAGTTCGTCGAGACCCGATACTGAGTTTTGAAACTGGCTGACAGGTTCAAGTCCTGACTGACGACGAAGCTCTGGCTCATCGCGGTCGATCCGTTGTTCCATTGCCAAAACGCATAACGTGCTCCAGGAGCGGTGGGAACATACTGCGGCGCCGCAACCACGTGCCGGCTGTTTTGCGCGAACCATGCTGAGAACGGCGTCGCAACCGTAGCGCCGTCCACCTGTATTGATAAGCCGGCCGGCACGGTTTCTATCGTGACGTGGTTCGCCCGAAGGAACAACGCGCTCGCATTCACAGGCGCGGTGAGCGTAAACGTATAGCTCGGCGATTGCGAGGAGATGCCGCCTTTGTAACCTTCGAAAACGAATCCGTTAAACGGCCGGGCCGAAACGGTTACCTTCGTATTCGGCGCATACATATCGCCGCTCCCCGGAGACGGACTCAGCGTCACGGTTCCCCAGTTTGACGGGGCCGGGGTGATGTTCACCTGATAGGCAGTTGCCTTGAAATCCGCCGTGAACCTGGTCGCCTGTCCGCTCTGGGCAGGCGCCTGAATTGGATGCGAGATCGGGCCTCCGTCGGACCACGACTGGAACGCCCAGGTCGTCTGGTTTGCTGTGGCGCTCTGAACCGTCCCGATCTTGTGCGAAATTCTCGGGTCGAGCAGGAACGTCGCGGGAGACGTATAGTTCACACCGTCTACCGTGATGCCGAGGCCGGGCGGGTTGGTCGTCACCGTCGTCATCGGAGCCACCGTGAATTGAACAGTGGCGAAAATCGACGGAGCCAAAGGCGATGAGATGGTGACGTGTGCGACGTTAACGCCAAAGGGGAGCCCGGTCGGATCCGCCACTATCCCAATGTTTGTCGGCGCACTCCCGCCCACGGCAACCGTCAGCCATGGCGCGTCGCTTGAGGCGGTGATCGGAATGTTCGACGCGCCATTCGCCACCCCAACCGGTATCACGCCTGAGACTCTCGCGGTCCCGCCCAGCAGCGTCTGGTTCTGCGCGGTCAGGGAGGTGGTTACGTGGAGTGTGATCGGAACGACGTCATCCGCGTGGATAAAATCGCGAATGGTAACTTGCGCGTTGTAAGTTCCGGGCGCGAGGGCCGCAGCTGCCGGGGTGAGAAACAGCCTAAAGTACTCAAGCTTTGGATTGGCGGCATCCGCCAGGGTGACACCCGACAACCAGCACGGCGAAGTGGAACAAGACGATTGCGGTATGGCGGATGTGGTGGAGTTGAAGACAATCTGGCTCAGACCTGAGACCTGCGAGATCTGTCCCGCCGGGAAACTGATGGTTTCCGAACTCGGCGCAGCGATCAGGAACGGCATCACATGCACCTGGGCCGCGGAACTGCTCACCGGGTTGTAGACAGCGTCGCCCGGGTACTTCGCTATCAACGTGAGATTGCCGATCGGCGCACTGAATGAGAAGGTGGCCTGATGCAATGTGGGATCGACCGCCACTGACCCGAGAGCTGTCGACGCCGTGTTACCTGTTGTGTCGACGGAGTACAACGTCACGGGTTCAATGAATGCGGCGGGATTGGTTCCCGGAGCCTGCAGCGTCGCTACGCAATGGGTGCTTTGTCCCTCCAATGCGGCCGTCGGGCATGCCAGAGAGATTGTGGGAGTGCTGTGGACCGCAAGGCGGACCGTTGCAGTCGTGGTCGTCAGTTGCGGAGCGTTTGCGCCGCCCGTCTCAACGAATCCCAGCTTTGCTGAATAGATTCCCGGTGCCAGGCTGCTCGCGGCTCCACTGAAGCCGACATTCAAAGTGGCTGAGCCGGTCTGCCCAAGCGAGAGCGCGTAGTTCGACAAGGAGAGCCAGTTCAGATTTCCTACCCCTGGAATGGCTGTGACTCCGACCGTCCCGTTCACCGGGCCGCCTACCAGAATCTGCTGCGCCGGTGGCGGCGTGCTACCGAACTCCATGGTGGCGGTGATCAAGTTCGGCTGGGCCGCGAAGCCCGGCACGGGTTGCGCCTTATAGTTCACCCATACAAGCTGTCCGTTCGCCACCTGCGCCAGCGCCGCGTTCTGCGCGCCATTAACGGGACGCGCGAAGTGCCACAGCGCGCTGTGCGCCTGGCACGCGCTTTCGCCGTTCTGGAAGGGGCCGGTCTGCGTTGTCACCATCCAGTCCGGAGAGGGCAGGAACTGGCCCGGCGCCTGATTCGAGCACGCGTACGCGTATTGCGTCGCCGCAGGCGCGGTGCTCCAGCGCGCGTTGGCCTTCATGTATGCATAGGTATTGGCCGCGTAGTCATCCACATCAAAGCTCCAGATGGTGCTTTGAAAGCGGTTATCCGGCGCGTCCGTGGTCACCTCCGAAGGAAACGGCGGCATGTTCAGTGTCGAGTATTCGAGACTGTTCTCCGGATATGTGTGCGAGCGATTGTTCAGGTAGTCGATCGCGATGATCGAATATCCGCAAGTGGTCGCCTGCTGCACTTCGGGCTCATCCAGAAATCCGAGGAACGAAGCCGGAGAAAGAAACAGAACGCTACCGCTGCGGTCTTCGCTGGTATATGGCCACGTGTTCCCGTCGTGCGGGTAAATCGGCTTGCCGTTCATGTCCACGCAGTACTGAAACGTCTGAGTTGTCGTGCTGGCGTCGAACGGATCTTTTTCATTGAAGTCGTTGCGCGTGAAAGTATAGGTCGCGTCCGTGAAACTGCTCGAAAAGATCAGCACCTGACGACCGAGCGCCCGCGCCTTGTTCAGTGTTGGAAAAGTGCATCCGGTCCCGCTGCCCGCGCACTGCGCATCGGCAGTGGTCACGATCCTCGACGGCCCGATGTATGCCAGAATCGGCGCCATCACGAGGCCGTTATGACCCTGGGGATCGCCATTCAGATCCAGAATGATGAACTCATTCGGATTCGCGAAAAGCCAGTTGGCGACCTCCTTGACTGCGTTGGCGTACAGCCGCCCAGGCGAAATTGTAGACGTCAAGCCGGCGCAAAAGCTGTTCGAACCATGGCACAGGCGCATTTGACCTTCGTAGTACCTCTCGTCGAGGCGAATGTAGCGTGCGCCCAGCTGCAGCTGGTCTGTTATGGACAGGATCTGATCCTGCGAGTCGATGTTGGTAAATCCGCCATCCAGCGTGCTGAACGAATTGTGCGTCCCGATGGTCGTCACATAGTTCATCGGGGCGTCGCCGCCGATGCCATACCTTTGCTGCGCCAGCGCCCAACCGGTCCACGTCGTATTGAGCGCCTGCGTGAGCCGTGGCTGGAATCCCCAGTAAGAACCGTTCCTGCACGTCGACCCGTCTCCGAAGAAGCTGAGCAGCCCTCCATCCGGGTACAACCCGAAGTCACACGGCATCGCTGTGCCCGGCCAGTTGGCCCAGTATTCGGAATCGGTCGGTCCGCAGGCGGTTTCGCCTTCGTTACCGCAGCCCGGCAAAGTGATCTCAGCGAAAATCAGGGCCGGGACGAGAAAAAGCTGCAACAGTCGAAGCGTTCGTGTAATCCGCATGGCTCAGTTCCTCGCCGGCATCCGTGCCGGCACGGGAGCAAGCTTGCAGCAGCCCAGCTAGTCTGTTCAAGTGATCGCGGCTGATTTCGGGCAGATTTTTCATCCGGACCGCATATGATCGTGGAAGTCATAAGTAAATCAGTAGTTTGCCGGGACATATGATCGTGCCTGACACGCGCGGATTGTATAATTTTGTGCACCGGAACGTTTCCCTATGGGTGCCCAGGAGCCAGTTCAGGCCGCCGGCAAACGCGGTATGCGTGTGCGCTTCGGCCTATTCGAGCTGGATCGTGCGGCGGGGCAACTCTATCGATCCGGGGACGTCGTGAAGCTCTCGCCGCAGCCCATGGCGATGTTGCTGGCCCTGCTCGAAACGCCCGGCGAGGAAGTCTCGCGCGAAGAGTTACAGCGGCGTCTCTGGCCGGATGGCACTTATGTCGATTTTGATGTTTCGATCACCAGCTGTGTCCGCAAGTTGCGGCAGGCGCTCGGTGACTCGGCCGAGAATCCGCTTTTTATAAGAACGATCCCGAAGCGCGGGTTTCAGTTCATCGCTCCCGTCCAACTCGTCTTTCCCCAAAGAGATGCAACGGCCCCGCCGCCGCCCTCGGCCGTCGGCCGGCCCGAGCTGGCAGCACTACACAAGCAGTACAAGCCGCCTTCGAACGTCCGCCTTCAATTCCTCGGCGCCGCGGTCGCGATGGTGTTCGTCGCGTTCGCCGTTTTCTGGCTCCGTGGCGTCAGACATCACGGAGCCTCCACGTTCGCCGCTGCCTGGGAGAATGCAACGCTTGAGCCCCTCACCAGCTACCCCAACGACGAGTACTATCCGAGCGTCTCGCCGGATTCGTCACGCGTCGTCTTTTCCTGGCAGGGCAACGATGACGCCAACATCGATCTGTACATAAATAGGATGGACGGGAGTGATCCTGTCCGTCTGATGGCGACTCCCGGTCGCGAGGAGTATTCGGCCTGGTCGCCTGATGGCCGCTGGATCGCCTTTGTTCGCGACATCCAGAACGTCTACATCGTCCCCGCCGCGGGAGGCAACGAAAGGAAAATTGCCGAAACGGATACCTACTACATCTCGTGGACGCCGGATTCCTCGGCGGTGGTCGTCGGAACTCGCCGCGTTCCCGATCAGGACGTCGCTGATTTCGATGCCGTATCCATTTCCACAGGGGCGAAGCGGCGCCTGACGTCGCCCGCGGACCACATATTCGCCGACGAGAAAGCCGCTTTCTCTCCTGACGGCAAATGGTTCGCCTATGCGCAGCGGCCTTCGCCTGAGAAAAAGCCGGAACTGTTTGTCCGCTCTGCCTCTGGCGGCGGCTCCGCTCGCCAGCTCACGAGCTTCAACGCCCAGCTCGCCGGATTCACATGGGCCCCCGACAGCCGCGCGCTTGTGTTTTCATCGAACCATTCCGGTACATTCCGTCTCTGGGCGGCCAATGTGGACGGCTCCGCGCCCGCGCTTCTCGCCGCTTCAGGTGAGAACGCGCAGAACCCGTCCATGACCTCGGATTCACGGATCATCTACGAGCGAGTCAGCCGGCGCATGAACCTGCATCGAGTGACTACGGCTGGTGGCGCCGCGGCATCCCAACTCGTGATGCCATCGTCCGGGCTCGACATGCACGCCCAGCTTTCGCCCGATGGAACGAAGATCGCCTTTATATCGAATCGCAGCGGCAATCGGGAACTCTGGGTTGCGGCTTACCCAAATGGTTCGCCCGAGCGAATGACCTCCTTCGGGCGCGATGGACTGTCACCCGAAGCCCCGAAATGGTCTCCGGACGGAAAATCGCTCGTCTTCGCCGTCCGTGAGACGCTCGGCTTCATTCCCCCGCACTCAAGCGCCCGGCCCTCGGACATCTACACCTTGTCGCTCGACACCGGAAAGCTCTGGCGAGTAACGCAATGGGCATCGAACCAGGGCAGGCCCAGTTGGTCTCGCGACGGCAAGTGGATCTATTTCAGCTCCCGCCGTTCGGGCGACTGGCAAATCTGGAAGGTGCCGGCAAATTCATTCGCGGGCTCGGCGGACCTCAACAATCACGCCTTCCGCGTGACGACCGAAGGGGGCTACGAAGCTATTGAATCGGCGGACGGACACTGGCTTTATTTTGTAATGTCTCCCACTGACATGGACCTGTGGCGCGTGCCGGTTCTGCCCGGTTCGGCGGTCAGCCACAAGCCGGAACGTGTGATAGAGGGCGAAGTCTCGGCCGGATGGTGGGCTCCCACCCGCTCGGGCCTCTTTTTTGTCGATATGAGGGAAGCGGTCCAGGTTCACCACCCGTGGAACACGCTCAAGCCGGTCTATCTGGTCGCGGAAGGGCGCGCGCCCGTGAAAGTTTTTGCCATAGACCATCGCGTCTTTTCCGGCCAGCCCAATTTTTCGGTCTCCCTCGACGGCTCCGAGGCCGTCTATTCGCAACTGGATCTGCAGAATATCGATCTCGTGATGCTCGAGCGAGCGCGCTGAGAGAGTCGCATGGTTTCGCAAACTTGTTAATGCTGATTGTGTCCCGGGCCAATCGAATGCCGTGGGCGGCGGCCATTCACGACCGGTAATCTGCGGCCGCGCTGATTGCGGCGCGGGCCGCGATTTATCGCCACCGAAGCTGAGCTAATCGCGGGAGTTCGGTCGGAGTCTAACATCTCCGCGCAATGAACCACGCCATTCGCTCATCTTCGGCCGCGTCGATTTCGACCCAACCCGCGAATGCAGCGCGGTAGCTGGCGAGCGAGGTTGCGAAGCGTCCACTGGTCTTCCCCGCGAGCGCGATGCCGCCGCAATCACGGATGCCCTGGGCTATAGGGAACAGAAGATCGGCTTGCCAGTAGAGCCAGCAGACGATCAGGTCCCATGCGCCGGGGGTGATTGCGAATCCTCCGCGCTCGAGATCGGCTTCAAGGAAGGTAACGCCAGGCAGTTGGACAGGCTGAATATCGACAGCTGTAACTTGCCAGCCGTGAGTTGCCAGCCAGCGCGAGTGCCGGCCTGAACCACAGGCGAGGTCCAACGCTGCTCCCGGCGGCAAGTTCTGAACGAACTCTGTGAATCGCAGATCGGGACGTGTCAAGCGCATTCAGCGCTTAGGATGACATCAGGTGCATCGAATT
>DAIDJK010000211.1 GCA_027450225.1 Bryobacterales bacterium
GACGGTTGAGCGCGTACGCCTCAAACTGGTCTTCCGTTCCGTGGAGTGATTGATCCACGTTAACTGCTCCTTGCTTAACGAGTGACGGGGGCCGGAAATTCTCTCAGCTTTTTTTCGCCGCCCGGGCACGGCCGGCGGCCAGCTTCTTCCCGAGTTCGCCAAAACGAGCTTTGGCGCGGGATTTCAGCAGCCGGAACTGGGTCGCCGTAAGGTTCATTTCCTTGCAGATCTGGTCCTGGCTCTGCTCATCGACATAAAACCGGTGCAACACCTCCCGATCCTTGCGGGAGATGCTGTTGAGAACGCGCCGGGCTATGTCCTTCTTCTGGCGGGCGATGTAGGACTGCTCGGGATCGTCCTTCCAGTCGGAGATGGAGAACATGGACTCATCGAACTCGGTCATCGTACGGCGGCGCGTGACCGCGTTCTCGATGTGGTGCGCGATCTGGCGTTTCACAACGGTACGAACGAAGCCCATGAGACGTTCGGGCTCGCGCAGTTCGCCTTTGCGGATAGCCTGAGCGACGATCACGAAGCAATCGTGGACCTTGTCGTCAACATCTTCAGGGCCGAGATTGCGCAGAAGGAAGTAGCGGATGCCTTTCTCGAAAACCCCATACAACTCTTCCATGGCGCCGGACTCGCCGTCGCGGATGCGAGCGACCAGACGAGACCAGTCTGATATCTGAAGCGGGTCGGGGCGCTGCTCTCCTCCTTCGCCCGGCGGGCGATCATCGGCCATAGTTTGTGCCATACCAGCGTAAACCAGACTATCTTCTTGCGAGAAGGAAGTAGCCAGCCCAAGTCGCGGGATCGGCATTTTTATTACTCCCTAACTGTGCGAGCTGCGCGGCGCGGAGCGCATCGGCGGCGCTGCGATCGGGATGCGCCCGCAGCGCGGAATAGAAGGCCGGAAGAGGCGATTGGGCGTCATCCGGAATGTCCCAAAGCGTCGCGAGAACCGCGTGCGCGCCCGCTCCGATCCACGCCCGCGTCAATCCCATGAGACCGGCTCCGGGAAGCGCTGCCGCCTGGGCTGAGTGGCAACCGTCGAGGACCACGAGGTCGGCTTTGACGGCCCGGGCGAGGATTTCGCGCGGTCCGAGCAGGCCGAGGCGACCCTGCGGATCAAGCGAAAGGGCGATAATGCCCGAGCCGTGGTCGCTTTCACCGGAGACGACGTGGGTGGCGAAATGGAGAATGGAGGGCTGGCCGCGAAGAGCCGACTCGAACGAAGCCGAGCCGGCGTCCATGCCGGTGAGAATTCGGCTGCGACCGGGCCCCCACGCGAGCGCGCAGCTTTTCACTTCAGATTCGGTATTGGGAAGGCGCGCGAGCGACGATTCAACGCGGGAACGCGGTCCGGTGAAGCGCGGGTCCGCGCCGTTGTAAACGGGATCGGCGATCCCGACGAAGGACTCCGCCCGGCCAGGCGCGCCGGATTCCATCATCAGCGCTCCGGGAATGATGCGGATGGAGGCGTTCTCAATGAGCCAGTGCGGCGGCTCTCCCGCGGGACTGGTAACCAGCGCCGGGAAAGGCAGATTATAAAGAGGACCGTCGAGTTCGAGCAGCCACGTGGGGTGCTTCAAATAAGACACGGCCACCCCGCCGAAGAGCGCGGAATAGAGTTCGCGGCCGCGGCCGGCGGCATCGGGATTCCGCGAGCGAAGATGCGAAACGAACCCATTGATGGACTCCTCGAGCGACCTGGACGCGGGGACCGGGTAAAGATCGAATCGATCGCGGGTGATGGCCCAGAGCCAGGACCGCTCCGCCCCGGTGTAAAAGCTGAAAAGAACCGCGCCCGGCGGGAGCGCCTTCTGCGCGGCTTCGAGCGTGGACAGACGCGATCCGCTGGATTGCGCGCCGTTCCGGACATCGCGTCCGGCGGCGGCTTCGATGGTTTGCAGGCGCAGGGCGAGAGCCTCGGCGCGTTCGGCGGCCGGTCCGGCGGTTGCGGAGCCGGCGGCGCGCACAACGTTCTGGTACTGCGCCAGAAGATCCCAGTATTCGGCGGGCAAACGCGTCCGCCAGTCATCCGGGACAGGGACGAGCGCGCGAAGGCTCCACTGGCGGTCCTGCTCGGCGACGTCGAAGGAGTCCCGGAGAAACGTCCGATTGTGCTCCGCGCGCGCCTGCAGGTTATCGGCATTCACGATGCCGGCTGCGATACGTCCAAGACCGGATTCGAGGGTGACCCGATCCTCATCGGCAGGCACCACGTCGGCGCGCATTTGCGAAGCGAGACGGCGCGCTTCATGGAAGTCGGATAGAGCGCCCCGCGCGTCGTCCTGATGGAGGCGGAATTCGCCGCGATCGGCATAGATCAGCCAGCGGGGAGTGGAACTGTCCGGCTCCGTAAGAGCAGCAGCGAAAAGGTGCGCCGCCGCAGCCTGGTCGTGCTGGGCGGCCTTGAGCAGCGCGAGAGCGCGCAGGGCATTGGCCGCATTGATCTGATGAACCCGAGCCAGACGAAGCGCCTCGGTAAGAACACGATCCGCCGATTGAGTATCGCCGGCTTTGATCAACTGAATGCCGAAAATGCCGCGGGCGCGGACGTCAGCGTCCCATCGTCTCGTTTCCCATTCCGGGTCCGATTTTTCGACAGCGGAAGGCTCAACATTATCGAGCGTATCGATGGCGGAGTTGAAAACCGGCCGCGCCTCGTCGAGACGGCCCAGATTGGAGAGCGCTTCGGCGCGTTCCGCGTCGAGTCTTGCGACAGAAAGTGGCGAAAGCTCGGACTTGCGGGTGGTGGCGTCCGATGCGACGCGGACCGCCGCCTCGAAATTTCCCATCTGGATATAGAGCGCGGCGATGTTGGTGGAAGCCCGCGCGGCTTTCTCCCAGCCGCCGGACTGGTCGGCTATCCGGCGGCTGCGCAGCAGTTCTTCGAGAGCGGCCCGGTATTGCCTGAGCGCGAGGGAACACGCGCCTGCGTTATTCCAGCCCGACATGGCCTCGGCGGCCGAGCCACGCTGTTCGGCTTCCCGCGCCATGCGCAGAAATATATCGTGCGCCGCCCGAAACTGGCCTTTGGCAAATGTCTCTCGAAATACTGTGGCGTTCCTTTGAATAGCCGCGCCGGAAAGAGTGCTTGAATTGGGGGAATTCTGGAAAGTGGAAGAAGGGAAGTGCCAGGAGCCTGTCACGACAAGGGCTGAAAGAAGGAAGATCGCAAGCCCTGCATGACGGTACATTTCGGTTTTATATCTGCCAGACCCGGTGAGTTTTGCGCCCTTTATCAATGGGCTATTCCTCACCGAGTCTAGCAGAATATTCGCTCAATGGCGGTCCCGCATGTTGCGGTATTTTGGTTGTCAGCGCGCCTGTGCAGCGCGGCAGGTTGTTTACTGCTTCACAGAAGGTTGCCGATGATGATAATGATGATCGGGTCGGACATTTCTGCTCGTTTTGTCGCCGCCGGTATTCCGGAAGCGATCCCACGGTAGCGGCCGCAATTTGCGAAACCCGCAAAGAAAAATTGCAAGTAATTGAAAACAGGGCAAATGAAATTTTCATTTGTTCGTCACCGCTCCCGAAGACGTGCGAAAATTCGTGTTTTCAGGAGTGATGAACGTGAAGAGACCGATTGCTTTGGCCATTCTGGGCCTGATCGCCGTGTTGGGTTCGTTCGGCGCCGACGCGGGAGACCCAAAACCTCAGTTGCCGAGGAAGGCGACTCCCTTCGGCATCCAGACCGGACCGGGACAATACACCTGGCTAAACGAATTCGAAGGGAAGACGGTAGTGGTGGCGTTTATCCTCACCACCTGCCCGCATTGCCAGTTTACGACCGGCATCCTCAACAAACTCCATGCGGAGTACGCGCCGAAGGGGGTTGTCTTCATCGCGTCAGCATCGGAACCGATGGCGGCGCTGCACGTTGCGGACTTCATCGCCAGATTTCATCCGGCGTTCAAAGTCGGCTACAACGACGAGGGATATATCAGCAAATTTCTCGGGTACCCGCCGGACCAGCCGATGTTCTACCCGGCGATCGCGATGATCGACCGGAACGGCATCATCCGTGACGAGTATGTGGGGGAAGACAAGCGGCTGATGAACGACATTCAGGAGAAGAGCCTGCGGGAATCGATCGAGAAGACGATGGCCGCGGGGCAGACGTCGCGGCGGACGCCTGCCCCGAAGGCCACTCCGAAGGGCTAGTTACTGCTGCGGAGGCGCCTGGTTGCCTGTTGCGCCGGGGGCAGGCTGATACGGAGTCGCGTGGTACTCGCCCGGCTGCTGCCCATTCGGCTGACTCTGGCCGGGCTGAGCGGGATTCGCCTGGGACGTGGTATTCGGCTGATTGATCGGCTGCCCGATGATGTCTCCGCTGACGACCAGTTCCACGCGCCGGTTCTGCTGGCGTCCGGCGGCCGTGGAGTTGGTGGCCACCGGATTCGCTTCTCCCTTGCCGATCGCCTGAACATTATCCGCGCTGATGCCGTGCGAGACGAGGTAGTCGCGGACGGAATCTGCGCGGCGCTGCGAGAGCTTCATGTTGTATTCCGGCGTGCCGATGGAATCGGTGTAGCCTTCCACGGACAGGTGAAGCGCCGGGTAAGCGAGAAGGATGCCCGAGACTTTAGCCAGTTTTTCCTTCGCGCCGGGCTTCAGTGTGGCCTGATTGAAATCGAACAGCACGTCTGACATGTTGACGATGAGACCGCGCGCCGTATCGCGTGTCTGCAGAATCATGTTGAGCTGCTGTTCGAGCTTGTGGCGAAGCGCCTGCGCATCTTCTTCGGCCTGTTGTTTGGCTTTAAGCGCATCCGCCTTCTCGGTGGTAAGCTTCGCTTCCTCGGCAAGAGCCGCCTGGCGTGCGGCTTCCGCCTGCTGCTGGGCTTCACGAGCCTGCGCCATGGCCAGTTCCGCTTCTTTCTTCTGCTGCTCCGCGTTCTGAGCGGCAGCATTGGCGGCGGCTGCCTGAGCTTCGGCCTCCGTCCGGCGCTGCGTTTCTTCGGCAGCCCGGGCGTTTGCCTCCTTCTCATTGCGGATCATCGTTTCTTTCGCGATCTGCTCTTCCTTCGCGATGGAGATTCGACGCGCGTCTTCCGCCATCTGCGTGGCCTCCCGCGCTTCGGTGACCATTTCCTTCTCGTTCTTGTGGCTCATGTAGTAGCCTTCGGCGTTCTGCATGTCCACGGAGACCTTCTGCATCGTGTCCGCCGCGTACTGGTCCGCGCCCTGCGCTTTGGCGATCGCGATGGCTTCACGCGCCTCACGAAGTTCGAGCGGAACCTTCATGTCGGACGTCATTCCCGTCAGGTTCGACCGGCCGATATTGGTGGTGTACTGGCCGCGCTTCAGAAGCTGGTAATTGGCGTTGACGGTTTCGAGCGTGCCGCTCGTATCCTTGCGGATCACATTTTCCATCACGACGACATCGGACGGCTGCTGGACGGCGAAGTACGGCTCCGCCGTGACAATCATGCCGAAGGTTTGCAGATCGCTTGTGACATAGAGACCGGCATTGGTGTCGTTAGCGTTCTTCAGCGTGACTTCGCCGAGCCGTTCGGGACGGCCTTCCGGCGTGATGGCCCAGAGCACAAACGTCAGATACTCGCTGCCGAACTGCTGCGGATTCGAAAGGTGCTCGAAATGGAGATTGATGCGGGTCGCGCCGGTGTTGGCCGTCACCTCGGCTGTACCGCGCGCGGCGGGCATGAGCGCAGTGCCAACAAAATTGATGTGTGTGGTTCCCTGGCGGTTGTGGTAGTTAACGGCGGCGATGGATCGAGATGTGACCTCGACGCGGAAAATGGGTACGTTTCCGTTATCGTTGGGGTGAACAGCGCCAGGCGCGACGGCCTGAGCGGCGCCTGCTGGCGCGGGCGGGGGCGCTTGCGCACAGACGAGCGCGGCGCCAAGCAGCATAAGTCCGGCAGATTTCATAAATCCTCCTGCCGGACGAATGCACGCACGTGGCCTGAAACAGCCCGTCCACGACAAAAATAGTTACTTACAGTACCGGGGATCGCCGGACTTCAGGCCTTTGCCGCGGCTGGCTCCCAGAATTTCATTTCATCGGCCGAGGGGCCATACATTCCGGGAATCTCGACATTGTTGAGCCGGAGATACACGCCGAGCTGCGCCCGGTGATGAATCATGTGGTTCATAACGACGCCGCGCATGACGCCGGCTTTCGGCAGAGACATCACCGTGTTGCCGCCAAATTTCATGGTCCATATTTCACCCCATTTCTGGTCCGGCGTGGCGGCAATGGCGGCGCGAGCTTTTTCGACGTTCCTGTCGAACGCCTCGAGGATTTCCGCCCGGTTGCCGGGAATCCATGGCTTCCAGCTGGATGGATCGAGCTCGAGAACATCCTGGTCGAGCGTCGTAATGCCCCAGCCGGGCAGTTCGGCGACATGGCCGGCGAGACGGCCGAGTTTCATGGATTTGGGATGCGGCTGGTAATCGAACAGATTGTCCGGAACGCGCTCGAGCAGGGCGCGAGTGTTCTTCATTTCTGCGTCGAATTCCGGGAGAAGAGCTTCGCTGAATGACATCTTTGTCCTCCTTCTGATTGCGCGCCGGGCAGCTTGCCCGCGGCGGCATCTCGAAGATAGCGGCCGTTGTGGACAGATTCAGTCCGCAATGAATGAGAAACTGAAAATCCGGTGTTGCAGGGTTCAGCCAGACTGTTGCGATTGCTGTCGCTGTTCCAGACGAGGCGCTACTGGAGCGGCGCGGAACTGACTGAAGCTCTTG
>DAIDJK010000212.1 GCA_027450225.1 Bryobacterales bacterium
CGATGGTCCAGACCGTCGAAGACCACCGTCTCCGCAGCCGGGATCTCAACCTGCCCATCGCCGCTCAGCGCCAGCACATCGACCAGCGCCGCATCGTTCGCGCCCTGTTCCCGCAGATGCAATCGCAAGTCGCCTTCGCGCATCGGGGTTACAGGATGACGGCTCATGGTGGGATGCCGGTCGATCCGGTAAACAGTTCCGCTCTGCCGCGCGAAAAGATTGCCGAACAGCACGTAGCGCCCGAGATGCGGCGCCGCCACCACCACGGGCACGCTTTTCGAGCCGAACACCTCGCGGCCAATCTCCATCGCCGCCGCGATGTTGCCCGTATGCGGGGAACTGTCGAATGTGGAGCAGACCTTATATTGTGTAATCGGCGCGCCGAGTGACCGCAGGAATTCGAATACGCGAGGCAAGTTACCCCGCATCCACGCGGGGCTTCGGCTGCGGCTCTCGCCCGCGATGCCGATCGCCGCGCAATCTTCAAACTGCTTCAACTGCGCTTCGGAAGGAACGCCGGGAAACAGAACCGTGCGCACGCCGTGCGCGGAAAGGGCTTCGAGCGCGTCCGTCGAGCCGGTGAAGTCGTCCCCGTAATACGCGAACAGCAGACTCATCAGGCGAACTTCCGCAGCGCAACCGCCAGTTCGCGATGGTCTTTGGCGAACTCTTCGGTGGGAATCCCGTTCACCGCCGCGTCCCATGCCTGGCGAAGACTGCGCACGCCCGCCGCGATTCCGTCCGGGTGACCCATAATCCCGCCGCCGCACGCGAAAATCAGATCCGTTGTGCCCAGCGCTTTGTAAGTGTCAGCGGCCTGCCGCGCCGTCTGGCCCGATGAGAACACGGGCATGATCTCGCAACCGGGCAGCGGTGGGGCGAACATCGGCTTCAGGCATTCCTTCGCCGAAGCGATCACACTCGCGTTGTCCTCGCAGAACTTGTTATCGAGTCCGTTCACGTGCATATGGTCCACGCCGGCCATGCGCCAGAATTTCTGGTACGCGATATAGCTCATACCGATGGCCGGCGAGCGGTCGTAGATTCCCCAGCCGTTGCGATGGCCGTGAATCACAACCTGCGTACGCTTTCGAAGCGCCACAAGCGCGGGCAATCCGATGCTGTTCATACTCACCATCACGCAGGTTCCGCCGGCGTCGACCACTTCGTCATGCCGCCGCAGCATGTCGTCGATCTCGCCGGTGATGTTGAACGCATACATCGGTTTTCGCCCTGTCTTATCGGTGTGGCGATTGATCACCTTCATCACTTCCCGCAGGCGATCGCTGAAAGGGCAGTGCGGGCCGTCGGCCTGCAGTTCGTCATCCTTTATGAAGTCGATGCCGCCATCCACCAGCGCCTGAACCATCTCGGCGGTAGCTTGCGGGGTAAGGCCGACGCTCGGCTTGATGATGGTCCCGATCAGCGGCCGATCGGACACGCCCGCGAATCGCCGCGTCCCGGCGACTCCGAATTGCGGTCCCTGATATCGGCTGAGGAACGCAGGGGACAAAGTGACGTCCAGCAGCTTCAAACCGGAAAACGGTTTCAGCTCAAAAAGATTCCCCGCCACCGTCGCCAGCAGGTTCGGCAGCGACGGGCCCATATTGGAAATCGGCCATGAAAGAGTCACGTGCGCGCACCGGTAAACGGCCGGCTCCGTCTTCGATTTCGCGGCTCCCGGAAGCGATGGCCGGTCCGTGCTCTCGCGTTCCTCGATCCGTTCCACCCGCGCGGCGTGATGTTCGCGCAGTTCGTCGGTTTCCCCAGGCACTTTGATGAATGTGCCGGTTGATTGTTCCCCCGCCATCACTTCCGCCGCATGTTCGGGTTCGAGAGCTGTCTCGATCCGGTAACGCGCGAAAATTCTCTCGCCGCTCATTCGCGGCGATCATATCAGGTGAAAGCTGATAGCGTAGGTTCAGGATGAATCGCAGAGACTTTCTCGGGACCACGCTCGCAGCAACGGCTGCAGGCGCGCTTCGCGCCGCCCCGGGCGCAGTGCGTCTCGAAGAATTCTCTTACTCGGATGTGACGCTGACCGGCGGCCCGGTCAAGCGGCAGTACGATCATCTGCGCGAGCACTATCTGGCACTGGATAACGACCGGCTGCTGAAGGTCTATCGCCAGCGCGCGGGACTACCGGCGCCGGGCGAGGACATGGGTGGCTGGTACGACGCCGATGGATTTGTCCCCGGCCATACTCTCGGCCAGTACATTTCCGGTCTGTCCCGATACTTCAGCACGACGCGCGATGAGCGGTGCGCCGAAAAGGTACGCGCGCTGGTGAAAGGTTACGCAGCGACGCTTGGAACGGATGGCTACCCTTATGCCAGTGAGAAAGCCGCGACAACCTGGCCCTGCTACATCCTCGATAAGTACGAAGCAGGGCTTATCGATGCCGGCCGTCTGGTGGGAGATTCCAGCGCAAAAGAGGTGCTGGCCGAAGTGATCCGGGGCGCGATCCCGCATATTCCGGATCACACCTACGACCGCGGTCCGAACAGCCCGAAACAGGCGCCATATGACGAGCCGTACATCCTGCCGGAGAATCTTTTCAATGCGTGGCAGTTGACGGGGAACCGCCAGTATCTCGAGATGGCGCGACTTTACCTGCTCGACCACGAGTACTTCGATCCCCTCGCGCAAAACCGGAATGTTCTGCCCGGTAAGCACGCCTACAGCCACGCCATCGCGCTTAGTTCCGCGGCAAAGGCTTACGAAGTATCCGGCGAAAGTAAATGTCTGGACGCCATCCGGAACGCCTGGGACATGATTGAGCAGACGCAGCAGTACGCGTCGGGCGGCTGGGGGCCGAAAGAAGCGTTCGTGGAGCCGGGCCAGGGAAAGCTGAGCGAGAGCCTCACCACAACGCGGGATCACTTCGAAACGCCATGCGGCGCTTACGCGCATACGAAGCTCGC
>DAIDJK010000213.1 GCA_027450225.1 Bryobacterales bacterium
GGCGGCGGCGGTGGCGTGCCCAGCAGATTTTCCAGCACCCACTTGCCGCGCAGCACCGGCGACGTTCGCGTCGCGTAAGACGACAGCGTCAGGATCGACGCCTGGCTCAGCACCCCGCCGCGCTCGTCTTTGATAACCGGCGCGCCATCCAGATCCACCCGCTGAAAAGCCTCGCCCGTCACGCCCGGAATCCCGTAATGCCGCGCCAGTATCCCGTTCACATACGTGAACCGGCCGTCCAGAAAATCCATCACGCTCCGGTCCTCGCGCATCACCGCGCGTGAAAACAGCATGGTCTCCTCGCGCATCGCGTCCAGAAGTTCATCGTCCACGTTCGGGAAATGCGCCGGATCCGGCTTGCGGCGGTCGAGTTGCCGCAGCGTCAGCCACTGGCCCACGAAGTTGTTCACCAGCGCATCCGCTTTCGGATCCGCCAGCATCCGCCGCGCCTGCGCTTCCAGCACCTCCGGCTTATGAAGCTCATGCGCATCCGCCGCGCGCATCAGTTCTTCGTCCGGCATACTGCTCCACAGGAAATACGAGAGCCGCGACGCCAGATCGTAATCGCTCACCGGCGCGCTCTCCACACGGAACAGGAAACTGGGCGACACCAGCATCGCTTCCGTCGCCACCCGAATCCCTTCATCGAAGGAATCTCCATTCGCCCGCACCGACGCCGCCAGCTGAATCAGTTCCTTCGCCTCCGCGTCAGTCACCGGCCGCCGGTACGCCCGCCGCGCCAGTGTCCTGATAATCTTCGCCGCGCACTCCGGCGTCTGCTCGCCGCAGATGAAAATCTTCGCCCGGCCCGCCGCCGTTCCGCCCGGATGAACCCGGCCTGGGTTGGATGGACCTGGGTTGAATGGACCGGGGTTGAATGGGCCTGGGTTGAATGGCCCAACGATGTCCACGTAATCGATGAACAGCTTCCTCCGCCCGTCCCGATTCACGTTGTCCCGCGGGTTTTCCATCCCGGCGAATTCCGGAAAGGAGGCGCGAAATGCATGCTCCCCGGCCGCCACCTTCACCCGCGCAATCGATTCGCCGTGCGCGTACTGATAGTCGATATTCCCTTCCACCACATCCGTCAGGATCTGCCGCCCGTCAAGCGTCATCACCATCCGGACCGGCGGGTCGGACTCCCGGTTCAGTTCCGCAAGTTCCTTCTTCTCGTCCTCGGTCAGCCCGCGCTTCCGGCTCAGTTCTTTCTGCCGGGGCGTGCTCGTTGTCCTCGGCCGGTAATTCGCCACCCGCATGTGAAATTCGTATTCGCCATCCACCGGGAAATCGAACGTTCCGTAAATCGCCCCGCGATACGAATAAGGCAGCGCGCCCGGCGTCGGATCGTCCTGCGATTTCCGGCTCATGAAATGGACCAGCTTCGTCGGCCGGTTCAGATACGGTTCGCCATACACGGCCACGCGCGAGACTTTCTTCGCCGCCGCCATGTACTTCTCCATCAGCAGCGGCGACACCGAAAGCACATCGCCGATATTGTCGAATCCATAGCCCGCGTCATCCAGCGGAAATTCATCCGCCGGATGAATCGAAACCCCAAGCAGATCGTGAATCGTGTTGTTGTATTCGGCGCGATTCAGCCGGTGCGCCGTCACATGCCCGGCATTCTGTGGCGCCTGCAGCGGAAAGGAGCTGTCGATCCATTTGGTAACGGCAGCCACGGAAGCGGCGTCCGGCCGCGGCGTTCCGGGCGGCGGCATACGCCCGGCATTCAGCTTGTCCAGCACCTTCCGCCACACTTCCGGATCGCTCGGCGGACGTTCCAGACTCAGGTGCGCGACCTTCAGCCTGTCGTTATGGCAACCCGCGCAGTTCTTCGCAAGAAATGGCTGAACGGTCGTGCGGAATTCGGGCGTGTCGGTCATGGAAGCCGCCCTCGCAGGCGCAGCCGCAACTCCGGCCGCAAGCACCCCTGCCATAAGTACGGTTATTCCCCCGGTAATTCGCAGCATCCCGGATCAAACTATATCGCAGGAATTAATCGCCCTTCCCGCCTAACCTTCCCCACATGCCGGAGTATCTACCGTCAGATGACCGGCTATCTCCCGGTCACCGATCCCGCATCGCTCTGCCGCATCGGCGCCAGCGGCGATTGATGTGACCGTTACCGCACTCAACGAAGTTGGCGCATTCGGCAAGATCCCCGCAGCCCCACTGCGGAAATCCCTCCGTAATGCGCCGCGGTGCGCCTGCCTGATCACGCTACCCTTCCCCGCCCTCGTTCTTCCGTTCGAGATCGCTGACGCGATCCTCGACAATCTGTACGCGCTCCTCCAGCCCGGCGACGGCGCCGTGATGCTGGCGGTACCGCGCGTCCGCCGTGCGCGCCCACTTCCAGAACTCGGCCAGAAGTCTGGTTTCCGTATCCGCAGTGTGGCGTCGCGCTTCGGCAATCTGCTCGCTGATGCGCGCTTCCATGGCTTCGAGGTAAACCTTCAATTCCGCGTCCACTCAGGCCCCCGTTTTTGTTGAAGATGGATTTCCGCGATCCGTGCCAGCGCGCGGATGTTTTCGGCATCCTGCTGAATGAATGCGCGCAGCATCTCGATATCGCGGCTCACCAGTTCAAGGTTCATCGTGAGCGCTTCGATCCGTTCATCGATGTTCATCTCACCCTCCTCCTTCACCCGACTTCTTCGCCAGGTCGATCGGTTCTGGCCCGTGCTCATCGTTGATTTTGCCCCTTGCATTTCTTGACGATTGCCTCAGCGGCGGCGCTCACGAATCTCCGAGCCCAGGCCTTCTCTTGCGCGTCAAAATCGGCGACGATTTGCTTGCAGGTGTCTTCGAGATCGTCTGTTCCGCCCGCGTAGAGGCGTAGCCCGAGGTACTGGTCTGGAGTCGCACCGAAGAGGGTTTGCCAAAATCGTTCAGTTTTGTCTTCCGACACCGCGAACGGCATAGTCACCGTCCCAACGATGGAGTGGCCTGTCTGTGCACCGCTGCGAGTCTCTGTTGCGAACCCAGGCACATGCAAGCCGAATACAGTATCGCTGTCGGCGACCTCAACGTCGCCGAGTTTTCGAAGCTCACGAGAGATGAGACTTTGCACTCGATTTACCAAAGCCTCGTCCTTCATCTCGACTTCGACCTTCACCTTGTATTTCGATTCCTCCGCTCGCGCCCTCTCGCATGCGAAAATGCCGGCCATCAACACGGGTGCAGGAAATATGCCGGCGAGCCGTTTCTGCGTCGTTCTTTCCTCGCCTCCGAGCCCTTGTACTCCCACCTGGCCTGAGCAGCCTTGCGCGCGACCTGACCGCGTTGCCGGCGTGAGTTTTTATGCGCGTCGCGACCAGCGCCTGAGCGACGGGATTCTTTTCCTTCGCCTTCTTCACTTCCGGTGCCATTGTTGCACCTGAACATGGCTTACGAAAGCATCCGGGTACTGAAGGACGCATACCCCCGGTAATCAGCTTCTCCAGCACCTTGCGCCAAACGTCCGGATCGCCCGGCGGACGTTCCTGAACTCAGATTCGCGACCTTCAGCCTGTCCCAGGAATTAATCGCCCTTCCCGCCTAACCTTCCCCATCTGCCGGAGTATCTACCGTCAGATGACCGGCTATCTCTCGCACGCCCGCTACGCCCTCCGTCAGTTCCGGCTTGCCCCTGGCTTCACCGCCACGGCAATTCTGACTCTCGCGCTCGGCATCGGCGGGACCACGGCCATTTTCACCCTCATCGACGCCGTCATGCTGCGTTCCCTTCCGGTCACCGATCCCGCTTCGCTCTACCGCATCGGTACCGGCGACAACTGCTGCGTTCAGGGCAGCCCGCAGGACAAATGGGGATTCTATTCGTATTCACTGGCCGAGCGGCTCAAAGCCGCCGCTCCCGAGTTCGCGGAAGCGACCGCATTCCAGGCCGGCGCGTGGCGTTCGAGCGTACGCCGGTCCGGTTCCGGCGATCCGGCGAAGCCGCTGCGCTCGGAATATGCCGATGGCCATTACTTCAGCGTGTTCGGCGTCGGCGCCTTCGGCGGCCGCGTCTTCACCCCGGCCGATGACGTCCCCGGCGCCCCGCCCGTCGCGGTACTCAGCCATCACGCTTGGGTATCGCTTTACGGAGCCGATCCCCGCATCGTCGGCGCCACATTCCTCATCGAGGGGCATCCGTTCACCATCGTCGGCATCGCGCCGCCCGGCTTTTTCGGCGATACCCTGCGCGGCGACCCGACCGACATCTGGGTCCCGCTGCGTCAGGAACCGCTCATTGCCGGCAGCGGTTCACTCGTCAACTCGCCGTTTTCGGCCTGGCTCCGGATCATCGGCAGGCTGCGGCCCGGCGCCACCACGGCCGGCATGGCGCCTCGTCTCACCGGCGTGCTCCGCAACTGGATTCAGTACGAATCGCACTACCCCGCGGACTGGATGCCGGACATCGTCCGCCGCCTCTCGAACCAGACCATTGAAGTAATCCCGGCCGGCAGCGGCGTGGAAGAGATGAAAGACAGTTACGGCCGAAGCCTCCGCATTCTCCTTGCGGTATGCGCGCTGGTTCTGCTCATCGCCTGCGCCAATGTCGCCAATCTGCTGCTGGCCCGCTCGGTCGCCCGCCGCGCGCAGACGGCTTTGCGGCTCGCGGTCGGAGCGTCGCGCCCGCAGATCGTCGCCGAGGCGCTGCTCGAAAGCGTGCTTCTTGCGCTGGGCGGCGGAATCGCGGGCCTTCTTGTGGCCGTCGGCACGGCCCGCCTGCTGCTCGCGCTCGCCTTCAGCGGCGCCCGCTTCCTGCCCATCTCGGTGTTGCCGTCGCTGCCCGTACTCGGTTTCGCGTGCGGCGTATCGCTCCTCACCGCATTGATCTTCGGCGCCGCGCCCGCCTGGCTTGCCACCCGAACCGACCCCGCCGAAGCTCTCCGGACACAGGGCCGGGGCGCGGCGGACCATTCCTCTTCCGCCAGCCGCATCCTCCTCATCGCCCAGGCCACGCTGTCCGTCGTTCTCGTTGCCGGAGCCGCCATGCTCTCCCACAGTCTCAGCAATCTCGAACACCAGGACTTCGGTTATCAGGTCCCGGGACGCGTGCTGGTCTCGCTCAATCACCCGCCGAGCGAATATTCCGCGGCGAAACTCGATTCCCTCTACCGCCAGATGCAGGGTCGGCTCAGCCGCATCCCCGGCGTGCGTGGCGTCGGACTCGCTCTCTACAATCCGCTCACCGACAACTGGGGCGAGTTCATCATCGTCGCGGGCCACCCGCCCGGCAAACTCAGCGACAACGGCGGCGCCTCCTGGGACCACGTGAGCGCCACCTACATGCAGGATCTCGGCATGCAGATCCTCCGCGGCCGCCAGTTCAGCGCCGCCGACAACCAGAACACCGCGCCTGTCGCCATCGTCAACCAGGCTTTCGTCCGCCGCTTCTTTTCAAAGAACGAAGATCCTCTCGGGCAGCATTTCGGTCTCGATGAACCGCAATATGCAGGCACGTACCGCATCGTCGGCGTCGTGAAAGACGCCAGATTCGCCGGCTTCGGGCTGCACAAGCCGGCGCTCCCCATGTTCTATGTGCCGCTTGCCCAGTATGTCGATTACGGCAGCGACGCCATGATGCAGCGGCTGGAAACGGCTACGCATTCCATTCGCGGGATTCTGCTCGTCACCAGCCTGCCGGCGGGAGTGATCGAACCGGAGGTGACGAAAGCGCTCGCGGAAATCGATCCCAACCTCACCGTCAATACCGTCCGAACGCTCGGGCAGCAGGTCGCCCTGAGTTTCGACCGCGAACGCTCCGTCGCCACCCTGGCCAGCCTCTTCGGTCTCGTCGCGCTGCTTCTCGCCGCCGTCGGGATGTACGGCGTCACCGCTTACGGCGTCGCCCGCCGGACCGCCGAGATCGGTATCCGCATCGCCCTCGGGGCGGACCGCTTCCGCGTCGTCGCCATGATTCTGCGCAGCGCCTCGAATCGCGCCTTCATCGGTATCGCCGCCGGCGTACCGCTCGCCATCGGTGCCGGACGGCTCCTGTCCGCCGAGCTTTATGGCGTATCCAGCTGGGATCCGGCGGCCATCGGCCTCGCTGCCGTCGCGCTCTCCGCCTGCGCGGTCATCGCCGCGGCCATTCCGGCCAGCCGCGCGGCTTCCATCGCTCCCATGAGCGCTCTCCGCGCCGAGTAGCCGCACGAGCGCCCCGCACCGGAAGCCATTGCGTCCCTTTCCTCGCCTCCCGTACCGCCGGATGCGCCGAAACCCTTTTCCCGTACCCTGCGTAGACACTTTAGGCTCTCATTCCCGCTTTCCGGGTTTATACTCATGGCAGGAACTTCGCTCCTATGACGCTCACACTGGCGCCGCTATCTCACCGAAGGGCATCGGCCGCCGTGAGTGCATTGGCAATCCTCGGCTCGATTGTCTTCGCCGCTCCGGCTTTCGCTGATAACAAAAAGGACAATCCCGATGACATCGGTAACCGCGATGTCTCGAAAGGCGTGAATTTCTACTCCATCGAGAAGGAAATCGCGCTCGGCAAGCAGATGGCGCAGGAAGTCGAGCGCCAGGCGAAAATCGTAGACGACCCCATCATCGCCGAATACGTCAACCGCATCGGCCAGAATCTGGTGCGGAATTCGGACGCTAAAGTCCCGTTCACCATTAAGGTTATCGATTCCGAAGAAATCAACGCCTTCGCTCTCCCCGGCGGCTTCTTCTTCGTAAACACCGGAATCCTGCTGAACGCCGACAATGAAGCCGAAATGGCCGGCGTGATGGCGCATGAAATCGCCCACGTCGCCGCGCGCCATGGCACGCGCCAGGCCACCCGCGGCGAACTCATCCAGTTCGCCACCATTCCCGCCATCATGATGGGCGGCTGGGTCGGCTACGGCATCTATGAAGCGTCCGGTCTCGCCATTCCCGTCGCTTATCTCGGGTTCTCCCGCGGCTTCGAATCCGAAGCCGACAAGCTCGGGCTCCAGTACATGTACCATGCCGGCTACGATCCAACGTGTTTCGTCGATTTCTTCGAAAAGATTCAGTCGCTCGAGAAACGCAAGCCCGGCACCATGTCGAAGCTCTTCTCCACGCACCCGCCCACCGAAGACCGCATCAAGGCCGCCCAGAAGAACATCGAGGAATACCTGAAAGTGAAGCCCGAATACGTCGTCGATACCAGCGAGTTCGAAGACGTGAAGGCCCGCGTGATGGCGATGCACAACCGCCGCCTCATCACCAACCCCAAGGATGCCGGCCGGCCGACGCTGCGCCGTAACCCGAACGGACAGATCGATTCCAACGGCGATGAAAAAGCTCCCGGCTCCGATTCCGAAGATCGCCCGACCCTGAAACGGCGTACCGACAACTAGTACTCGTTCCTTCTCTCTCTCCTCTGTTTCCACTCTTGCGGGGCGGCCTTCGGGCCGCCCTTATTTATTTGTAAACATGGGACTAAGCATCGTTCCGGCAGGCCATTCGAAAAAAGGAAGCCACTTTACGTCTTCCTGATGCTCCATCCCCGCCCTGGCCCCGTGCGACGATAATCGCGTGTCCGCGCCGCTCGCCCGTCTCCGGCCCGATCTCGACTTCATGCCCTCGCCGGTTCCCGACCGCCCAGGGCTTCTCATCCGCGACAGCTTCCGCTATACCGACGCCGTCCTCATCGTTCCGCCCGCCCTCGTCGCCTGCCTCGATTTCTTCGATGGCGAACACACCGAATCCGACCTTCGCGACGCCCTGTTCCGCGCCACCGGCGAAATCGAACTCGGCGCCGTCATCGGACAGCTCCGCGGCGCCCTTTCTCAGAACGGCTTCCTCGAAGACGAAACTTTCGAAGAGTTGCGCCGCCTCTCTCACGAGGAATTCGCCGCCGCCCCCGTCCGCCAGCCGTCGCACGCCGGTTCCGCCTATCCGGACGAGCCC
>DAIDJK010000214.1 GCA_027450225.1 Bryobacterales bacterium
CGCCCGTCGAATCCCGTGTGGTGGAACTGGAGCCGCTATCCATCACCCCGCCTCCCGGCATTCCCGCGCCGCCTCCGCTGTCCGGACGGGCAAGGTTTTCCCGGCAGGACTGGTTCAGGATGGCCGGCATCGCGCTCCTCATCGGAATCGGGATTCTCATGACCGGCATTTTTTTGCGGCATCCAGGCACGGGCCGTTCCCGCCCCACTGGCGCCAGTCTGCAGACCGTGGTTCCTTCTCCGGAAGACGTTCGTATCCTTGCCGGCGTCACAGGAGACAGTTACGTCGACTCCCTGAACCGCCTTTGGCAGGGAGACCGTTTCTTCAGTGGCGGAACGGCGAGCGACATGCCCAAAGCCCCACTCATCCTCGGGACGCGGGATCAGCGCATCTTCCTTCACCGCCGCGAAGGCACGTTTTCGTATCACATTCCTCTTCGGCCTGGAGTATACGAGATGCGCCTGTTTTTCGCGGAAACCGTGTATGGCGATAACAGTGTGGCCGGCGGCGGGGAAACCTCCCGTATTTTCGACGTTTACGCGAACGGCCGCCCGCTGCTGCCGGGATTCGACATTTCTCGGGATGCAGGCCCTCTGACGGCCGACGTGAAAGTGTTCAAGGACATCACGCCGGACAGCGACGGCACGCTGAATCTCGACTTCCGCGCCAATACGAACGCTGCGATCCTGAACGGCATCGAGATCGTTCCCGGCGTGAAGGGCGTCATGCGGCCGATACGAATTGTGGCTCGTGAACACGGCGTCCGTGACGCCGCTGGCCGCCAGTGGGTGCCTGATGTTTACGTACGCGGCGGCCAGCTTGCGCCCCGAACCTACGCGAATGTCACCGGCGGTCCCGACCCGGAACTCTTCCGCAGCGAGCGTTATGGCAACCTCACGTACTCAATCCCGGTGCCGCAACCGGGCCGCTATGGCGTCACTCTCTATTTCGCCGAGAGCTGGTTCGGGCCCGGCATGGCGGGTGGAGGAGGCGATGGCAGCCGCGTCTTCGACATCCTTGCGAACGGAGTCCTCGTCCGCCGAAACTTCGATATTTTCCATGAAGCCGGCGGCAGCGGCAGGGCAATTTCGGTGGCCATGCATGGCGTTGAGCCGAATCACCACGGCAAAATCCTCATCTCGCTCGACCCCGTTGTGAACTACGCGCTCATCAATGCGCTCGAAGTCGTCGATGAGTCTACGGGCCGCTAAGATGCAGCCTCGGCTCGCGCGGCCGATTTCCGGAACTCCAGCACTTTCCCGAGCGTGACCAGGTTCTTCGAGAAGGCGCGCTCCGTCACCTCCTGGCTCTGGCTGTATTCCGGCACCATCGATTTCAACTCCGCCAGCAGCATGGCCGTGTCCCGAAGCTCGCACGCAATCTCGAGCCGGCGCAGATGAACGGCCGCACGGTCGGACGGCAAACCGCGCCCCGCGAAGATGCGGATTTTATCGTGGCTGGTAGGCAGCATATGCTCGCCCGCCGTATTCAGTTCTTCGTAGAGCTTTTCACCGGGCCGCATGCCAGTGAATTCGATGCGGATATCGTCGTCCGGCTCCAGCCCCGAAAGCCGGATCAATTGCCGCGCCAGGTCCACGATCTTCACCGGCTCACCCATATCCAGCACAAATATCTCCCCGCCATGGCCGATGGAGCAGGCCTGCAACACAAGCTGAGAGGCCTCGGGGATAGTCATGAAGTACCGCTGCATTTCGGGGTGGGTAATGGTCACCGGCCCGCCGGCCGCGATCTGCTGCTTGAAGATGGGAATCACACTGCCGTTGCTGCCGAGCACGTTGCCGAACCGCACCGAAATGTATCGTGTGCCGCGGTCCTGCAGCGAACGGATCAGCAGTTCGGCCGCGCGCTTGGTCGCGCCCATGATGCTGGTCGGGTTCACCGCCTTGTCTGAGGAGATCATTACGAACTCCTGCACCCCGAATTCTCCGGCGATCGTCGCCAGATTCCAGGAACCGAACACGTTGTTGCTCACCGCCTCAAATACGTGCTTTTCCATCATCGGCACGTGCTTGTAAGCCGCGGCGTGCAGCGCCAGACTCGGCCGGTACTCGCTGAACAGTTCGCGCAGCCTCCGCTCGCTCTGTATGCTGCCGATCTCGGCATGAAACTTCAGTTCCGGAAATGCCTCCCGCATTTCACGTTCGATGAAGAACAGCGCCGTCTCGGAGATATCGAATCCGACGAGGACCGCGGGCCTGAATCTCGCGATCTGCCGGCACAGTTCGGACCCGATCGATCCGGCCGCGCCCGTCACCAGCACGGTACGGCCCTCGATGCGCGAACGGATATTGTCTTCATCCAACCGCACGCTTCCCCGCCCCAGCAGATCTTCTATCGCCACGTTCCGTATCTGCCGCGCCAGAGCCCGGTCCACCAGAATCTCGGATATGCGAGGCATGGTGCGGTAAACGATTCCCGCGGCCTGGCATCGGGCAATAATCTCCCGCATCTCCGAACCCGTCGCCGAAGGAATTGCGATCAGAACCTCACCGATTTCATGGCGCCGCGCAATCCGCGCCAGATCTTTGCCCTGCCCCAGCACCTTCACGCCCTGAATCAGCACGCCGGCCGGAGCACGGTCGTCAATGAACCCGCAGATCATGTAGGGGAAACTGGAATTCACGCGTGACTCGGCCAGCAGCAGCACTCCCGCGCTCCCTGCGCCGTAAATAAGCGTGCGCTGCCGCTTCCCGCGCGACCGCTGGGCGATGAATTCGAAAGACAGCCGCGTTGCCATCCGAACGCCGGTGCTGAGCATCAGATACGCCATTCCTTCGATCAGCAGTATCGAGCGGGGGAAGAAAACAGGGCAAAATGCGGCAAGCGCCAGCCCGGCCACCGCGGAACAAACCAGGTTCGCGAACACGAGCCGTCCGAAGTCGGAAGCCGAAAAGTGGCGCCATCCTCCGACCACGCCGAGCAGCCGCAGCAGCGGCAGCCGGGTCGCAAGCCATGCCACCAGCCCCCACGCCAGCGCCGGCTTCATGGCCGGCGGAATCGTGAATTCAAACCGCAGCAGGAATGCGCCGACGCCGGAGAAGACAATCAGCGCCGTCTGGATCAGGAACACGCTTGTGTGCCACGCCCTTCTGCTTTTCAGCACCCATGATGTGAAACGGCAGTAATACTCGACTAAGCGCATTTCGTCCTGAAACTCCTTGCCGCCAGAGAATGAAGCGAACTGGTGAATGGCGATTCGTATCCGCCCCGCAGATGTTCGATCACGTAATCCTCTTGAGCCGCCGCCAGGCTGCCTGGAGACGGCAAACAGACGCCGCCACCGCATTCACCCTGAAGCGGCGGGCGAGCCCGAAAGCAATATGCACGAAAATCGGAATCAGGCCGGCGATTGGCGGGTTCGGCCGGCGTCGCGGTCCCGGTGCGTCCTGCATCGAGCGCCGCAACTGCGGATCTGGTCATCTGTCCACGAAACAGTGCGTGAGCATGGCGCAAAATCTCGCTCATCAGGCCAGCCAGCGATTTCAGCGGAAGCCGCCCGTTCCGGGCCTCCAGGTCCGTTGCTCGGCCAGACGTCCTGCGCGAATTCTGTCGCCCGCCGCCGTTCCGTGTTTTTTTTCCATCAGCGCCGGCCGTTCTGGACGGCTTGGGAATGATGACCTCCGGTGCGCGGAACCAGCTGCGGACGACCCATGCCGCCGAACAAATGCTGACCTCGAGAACCCGATCTCGAGAGATCGCCGGTCACATCGAGCGCCGGATAGTGGCGTCCCGACAATTTGCCCGTCATCATTCGACCAGCCGGCCCGGCGCGGATTCGCCCGGGAAGATCGCCAGATATGGGACGGCTCGCGCTGTTGCTGAAGCTGAGGGGCGGCTTCTTCGCCCGGACACTCGGCGACGGATGTAGAATGAAGGCTGCCCGGCTTCGCCGTAAGCCGATGCGCTGGTCACATCGCTCAAGCCCTCGCCGCGGGGCCACCCAAAATCCTTCGCTACGGCCTGCCCGAAGTAATAGCTGGTCGCAGCGCTGCTCCCCGGTCTCGGGGAGGGGTATACAAAAATTCCAAACGAACCCAGTTGCTCGGCGAACCCTTGGGCCAGTTTCACATTTCAGGCGCGCGATGCCATCGCCAGCCGGTTCTGCCTGGACGATTCGCCGAACGAACCCATTTACCGGCTCCCAATCCAGCGCCGGACCCGTAACTGCCGGTCAGCCGAGCGTCCTCGCCTCCGAAAAACCAGCGAAATCCGTCATCGC
>DAIDJK010000215.1 GCA_027450225.1 Bryobacterales bacterium
GCCGCGATTCGTCGCGATCGTCCTGGGGGATGATGTGATCGCAGATGGCCTGCATCAGTTTCGCCTCGCCTTCGGAGAAGAAACGGATGGGCGGCACGTTCATCACGCGGTCCAGCACCACGTGGCGGGTAGCTTCATCCCAGTAACCTTTCTGATCGAGAGTGCTGAAGCCGGGATAATAGCCGGGCTGAAGGCGCTTGTTCATCTTTCTTCCCTTCGCAACAGGCTGGCGATCACGCCGAGGAAGCCGCTGGCGGCGAACAACAGCGGAGCAAAGATCGGCGGCCCGTAAATGATGTTGTAGATGGGCTTCTTCAGGCCGCCAGGACGTTTCATCACGCCGCGGGCATGGTAGTAGAAGCCGATGCCGCCGTCAATCATGGCCAGCGCGGAAGCGACAGGCAGGGCCGTGTGGGCTGCCCGCCTGCTTTTGATGGCCGCGCCCGAGGCAAGCATCAACGACGGCGCTATAACCAGCGGAGTCCACTGGACCCAGTAACGGAAGTTGTTCTTATAGTGCGAATACCAGGCCTCAAAGCCGCTGAAGAAAGCGGCTACCAGCGTGGCCAGCGCGAAATGCTTCTGAAACCGGCCCTCCCGCAGGTCCTGATGCCAGGCGATCGACTCCCGGCCGAGGGCGCCGCCGAACCAGTGAGACGGGCTGGCCGTTCTCGGCAGCCTTACCGACGGCTCATCATCCGTATTGCGGAGAAAAGACGCGACGAGGCCGAGATATCCGGCGATACCGAACAACAGTGGCGCGAAGACAGGCGGCCCCATCACCATATTGACTACCGGTATTCGCCAGCCGCCCGGCTTACGGGCAATGCCGCGGACATGGTAATAGAAGCCGATAAGAGAGTTGGCGAGACTTATCCCGCTTATCACCCGCAGCGGACGCCGGGCCACGGAGCGCTTTCTGAAACCGAGTACGCCCACGCCAGCCAGCACGGCGCTGGAAATGACGGGAGTGTACATTACGCGGCGGCTGTAACTGCCCCGCCAATGCTCATAAGCGACTTCAAGCCCGCTTAGCGCGGCGGACAAGCCCGCCAGAAGCGATAGCCACGTTTGAAACTGGCCTTCGCGCACGCGCTGATCCGCCGCTTTCACGCCGCGGATAAGTTCGGCCGGAAGCGACTTACCCGCGGAGTCCTGAACCGCGGGGGCAGCGGCGGCCATCAGAATCTCACCCGGAAGCGCTCCACGTCCTGGCGCTTCACTTCCCAGCCGAACCCAGGGCGCCCACGGTCCGGGCGCAGCATGCCCTGCTTCGGAATGATGGCTCCCTCCAGAAACTGTTTCTCGATACGGGCATGATCGTGAAAGTACTCGACATTGAAGGCGCGGGGAACAGCACAGGTCATATAGGAATGAAAGCTGGGCGCGGTGTGGGCGGAAAGAGGATAGCCGAACGCTTCCGCCACGCCGCCGGCGAAGAGAAATCCCGTAGCGCCTCCGCAGCGGGTACCATCGGCCTGCATCACATCCACCGCCTGATGCTGCAGCATGCGGCGAAAGTAGAACGCATCGTAGCCGTATTCACCAGCTGCGATATCCATGCCGGCGGGCGCCCGGTCCCGCATCAACCGGAGGCCGTCAAGGTCATCGGAAGATACCGGCTCTTCGAACCAGACCACATCATATTCACGGAAGGCTTCGGCGAAGTAGAGCGCCTGCTTGCGCGAGTAAGCGCCATTGGCGTCCACGAACAGCTTCACGGCGTCGCCTATGGCTTGCCGCGCCACCTGGACCCGATGAATGTCGCGGTCCGGATGCGTGCCGATCTTCATCTTCACGGCGCGCATGCCTTCGGCGGCCCAGCAGGAAAGCTGGTCCCGCAACTGGTCGTCGGTGTAAGAGGTGAAGCCTCCGCTGCCATAAGCTTCCACCTCCTGGCGGGCGGCGCCGAGAAGGTTGAGAACCGAAGTATTCAGCAGCTTGCCTTTCAGATCCCAGAGCGCCATGTCAACGGCCGAGATGGCCATGGAAGAGACGCCGGGACGGCCTGAACCGCGAATGTGGCGGGTGAGAGTAATCCAAAGCGACGGCGTATCGGTGGGGTCCGCGCCCTTTACGTGCGTGGAAAGGTTCGAAGCGATCAGTTCCGCCGTCGCCTGGTCCGCATAGCTGTAGCCGATACCGGATTTATCGCCCGCCTTCAGCTCGACTACAACCCAGGTGGTGGAATCCCACGCAAGGGTGCCGTCGGACTCAGGCGAATCGGTCGGGATTTTGTAACACGCGACGTCTATGGAATCGATGCGGGGCATCGTTCTTCCTAGACAAGTTCCCGGATACGTTCGCCCGCGATATCGCGGATGATCTTGCCTGCGTCTTTCTGGCCGCGGGCCATGGCTTCGGCGAAGTGAAGAGCCTGGCTGGCGTTGATTTCAGGCGGCATGGGCGGCGTATTGGGGTCCACGACAGCTTCAATCAGCACCGGTCCCTGTGTGGCCAGCGCCTGATCGAGAATGGACGCGCAGCGATTGGGATCTTCGATGGTGTAACTGGCCCACCCGAACGCCCGCGCGGCGGCGGCGAAATCGATGGGCTGCAGCTGGACTTCGTATTCGGGATTGCCGAGCAGCACCATCTGCTCCCACTTGATCTGGCCCAGCTCATTATTCTTGATGACGATTACGCGCACCGGCAGCTTATACTTCGCGCAGGTAGCCATCTCGCCCATCAGCATGGTGAATCCGCCATCGCCGACGAAGGCGAAAACAGGCCGGTCAGGATAAGCAACCTGCGCCGCGATGGCGTAGGGGAATCCGCAGGCCATGGTAGCCAGATTTCCGGAGCACGAATACATCTGGCCCTTCTTAGCCGGTATCTGGCGTGCCCACCAGGTGGTGATGGTTCCCGAATCGCTGACCACAATAGCGTTCGAGGGCAGACGCTTACCCAGTTCATGAGCCACCACCTGCGGCTTCATCGGGGTGCTCATGTCAGTGGAACGCGTCAACATCAACTGGTTCCAGTCCTTCATGTTGGACTGAGCTTTTTCCAGAAACGCGCGGCTCTCCTTGCGATCCACAAGCGGGATAAGTTCGCGCAGAGTCTTCCGGCTGTCGCCTATGAGCCCAAGTTCCACCGGATAGCGTATGCCGATACGTACGGGATTGAGATCGATCTGAATGGCGCGCGCTTCGCCCGGCTTTGGATAGAACTGGATGTAAGGGAAGCTGGCGCCTACAATGAGCAGCGTGTCGCAGTTCTTCATCGCCTCGACCGATGGCGCCGTGCCAAGCAGGCCAATGCCGCCGGTGGTGTAAGGACTCTCGTCCGGCACGCAGGCCTTTCCGAGCAGGGCCTTGATGATGACGGCGCCAAGTTTCGCGGCAAGCTCCACCAGTTCGTCGCCGGCGGAAAGCGCGCCCTGCCCGGCCAGAATCACCACCTTCTTGCCGGCATTCAGGATGTTCGCGGCTTCCTGCAGATCCTCTTTGGGAGGAAGACGATCGCCACGCGCGTAGACGCTCGAAGTGTGGCCTTTCACATTGCGGGGCGAGCGGTCATCATCCTTCACCTCCTGATCCTGTATATCGATGGGGGTGGTAATGTGGGCGACTCCGCGCATGGAGAGCGCGGAGCGGCAGGCGAGTTCGGCGACGTTGCGCATGTGCGCCGCGCCCATCACGCGCTCGTTGTAAACCGTGACATCCATGAACAGCTTGTCGAGCGCGACGTCCTGCTGGGTGTAGGTACCAATCAGGTCGTGAAACTGGAGGCCGGTGATGGCGACCACGGGCTGGCCGTCCATCTTCGCGTCATAGAGACCGTTCAGCAGGTGGATAGCGCCGGGTCCGGAGGTAGCCAGGCAGCAGCCGATCTTGCCGGTGAACTTGGCCCACGCGCAGGCATTGAACGCCGCGGCTTCTTCATGCCGGACCTGAATGAAGCGGACCTTATCCTGCGCTTTCCGCAGGGATTCCATGATTCCATCCACGCCATCTCCCGGAAAACCAAAGATAGTGTCGATGTCCCAATCGAGAAGAGTTTCAACGAGTACGTCGCCTGCTGTTTTTGCCACGCGTTTTGGTTCTCCACTTCAAAAGTAATGTGGAGAACGGAAGCGCGTCTGTTCTCAAAAGGACAGCAGCGGCGCGCGTGTGAAGCTTAGCGCACGCGACAAAGGTGAAAGTTTCGGGGCGGTGGTTTGATTACCAAACAGCGGCCCGCTGCTCAGACGAGTATCTTATCGACAACTTCGCCGGCTACGTCGGTCAACCGGAAGTGCCGGCCCTGGTACTTATAGGTGAGCCGTTTGTGATCGATCCCCAGACGGTTGAGTACCGTGGCCTGAATATCGTGAACGTGAACCGGATCGCGAACCACGTTATAGGAGAAATCGTCCGTTTCCCCATAGGTGATGCCCGGCTTGACGCCGCCGCCCGCCATCCAGACGGTGAAGCAGCGCGGATGATGATCGCGGCCGTAGTTGGTCTCCATCAGCTTGCCCTGGCAATAGACGGTGCGGCCGAATTCGCCGCCCCAGAGCACGAGAGTGTCGTCGAGGAGGCCGCGCCGCTTCAGATCGAGCACCAGAGCGGCGGAAGGCTGATCGACGCTTTCGCATTGCAGGGTCAGGTCGCGCGGAAGGTCGTTGTGCTGATCCCAGCCGCGTTTGTAGATCTGGACGAAGCGAACGCCGCGCTCGGCCATGCGCCGCGCCAGCAGACAGTTCGCGGCGTAGGTGCCGGGTTTGCGCGAATCGGGGCCATAGAGCTCAAACGTACTGGCGGGCTCTTTGGAAAGGTCCATCAGTTCAGGAACCGACGATTGCATCCGGTAAGCCATCTCGTATTGCGAGATGCGGGCCTCGATTTCGGGATCGCCGAAAGCTTCGGAATTGATCTTGTTCAGCCTTGCGATGCCATCCAGCATGCGGCGGCGGGTCGCTTTATCGATGCCCGGAGGATCGGACAGGAAAAGCACGGGGTCGCCCGAAGCGCGGAAGTTGACGCCCTGATACTTCGAGGGAAGAAAGCCGTTGCCCCACAGGCGCGAGAACAGCGGCTGATCCGTGTTGATGGCGCTCGATTGCGCGATGAGGACGACGAATGAGGGAAGGTTCTGATTTTCGCTGCCGAGCCCGTAAGTAACCCACGAACCGAAGCTGGGGCGGCCAGGCTGCTGGCTTCCGGTCTGAATGAAGGTGATGGCGGGATCGTGATTGATGGCTTCGGTATTGGTGGTTTTGATGATGGCGATGTCATCCACGATTTTGCCGTGGTGCGGCAGCAGTTCGCTGAGCCATGCGCCGGATTTGCCGTACTGGCTGAACTTGAAAATGGACTTCGCGACGGGCAGCGAACTCTGGCCCGAAGTCATGCCCGTGATGCGCTGGCCCATGCGGACCGTGGCCGGAAGCTCCGTACCCTGCAGCTTTACAAGGCCGGGCTTGTAATCGAAAAGATCGATCTGCGAAGGCGCGCCGGACTGATGAAGGTAGATGACGCGTTTCGCTTTGGGCGCGAAGTGCGGCAGACCGGGAAGGCCGCCGGTGGCCGAGGCGTCGGCGAAAAGCTCCGGGTTCAGCAGCGAGCCGAGCGCGGCGATGCCAATGCCAGTGGCGCCGCGGCGAAAGAAATGCCGCCTGGTGACGCCCAGCCCTTCGGCTTGCGCCATCATCGCGGAAAGTTGTTCTTCTCGTTCCATCTGTTTTTTATTCCCGGGTAACTGTTTCGTCGAGGTTGAGGATCATGCTGGCGACCACCGCATAGGCCGCCAGTTCGGGTTTGGCGATCTTCGCCGGCGCAGCGGATTCGCCCACGGAGATCAGTTCCTGAGCCCGCGCGGGATCGCGCTTGAACTGCGCCTGTTCGGCGCGAAGCGAATCGCGCAGCACGGCAAGTTCGCGCGGCTCCGGATCACGCGCGGTGGCGAGGCGGAAGGCCCAGCGCAGGCGGGCATCGGACGACGATCCGCCGTCTTCGATCATGCGCGCGGCAAGAGCGCGGCCGGCTTCCACAAAGGCCGGATCGTTCAGCAGCGCCAGCGCCTGCAGCGGCGTATTGGTGATGGTGCGGCGCGCCATGCACTTCTCACGATCCGGCGCATCGAACGTGATCATCTCAGGCGGCGGACTGGTGCGCTTCCAGAAGGTATAGATGCTGCGGCGCCACAGCGCATCGCCGTGATCCTGCACATAGCTTTGGGAGGAGAAGCCATCGCCAAAGGCGATCTCTTCCCACAAACCCTTCGGCTGATAAGGATGCACGCCCGGGCCGCCGAGCTTTTCCTTCAGCAGACCGCCCATATAAAGGTCGCCATCGCGTATCATCTCGGCGGAAAGCCGGAAGCGCGGGCCGCGCGCGAGCAGGCGGTTCTCGGGGTCCTTTTCGAGAAGTTCCGGCGTGACGCGCGAAGACTGGCGGTAAGCCGCCGAAGTAACGATCAGCCGCTGCATGGCCTTCACGTTCCATCCGCCCTGGACGAATTGCGTGGCCAGCCAGTCGAGCAGTTCGGGATTGGAAGGCGGATCGCCCTGGGAGCCGAAGTTCTCGGCGGTCTTCACGAGGCCCATGCCGAAATGCATCTGCCAGTAGCGGTTCACGGCGACGCGCGCGGTCAGCGGATTCGCGGGGTCGACGATCCATTTCGCGAGAGTCAGGCGATTCAGCGGAGCGTCCTTCGGAAGCGGCGGCAGGATACCGGGGACGCCGGGAGTTACCTTCACGGTCTGGTTTCTGTAATCGCCACGCGCGAGGATAAAGGTGTCGCGCGGCTTGTCCGTGAGTTCGGACATCACCATGGTGGTGGGGATGGCGGCGTCGAGCTTCTTGAATTCGATGCGCTTCTCTTTCAGATCCGCCCATGCGGACTTGTCTTCGGCGGAAGCGGCATTCGTCAGATAGTAATCCCGAATCCATGCCTTTTGCTCTTTGGAACGCTTTTCCGGCTGGATCGCGAGTATGGCGCGCAGCGGCTCGAGCGTGGCAAGGTGAGCAACTTCGGCAGAGGAGAGAACGCGGTTATAGAGCCGAAGGTCATCGATCCGGCCTTTATAGGGCGCGCCGAGACTGGCATTGCCGATTTCGAGAAGGCCTGGCTTCGCGGACGGGGCGGAAGCTTCTTTCAGCACGTTCTCTTTCACCACGTCCAGCCGGACCGGCAACGCGTTCACGGCGATGGTTATGCCCGAAGCTTTGCCCGAACCGTCGTAGGCGATGGCAATGTGATTCATCATCTCGGGCCACGGCAGGCGATCGGCGGTGCGCACTTCCATGCCGCCCAGCCTGACGTAAAGCTTCGGTACGCGCTGCTGGATGCCGGAGAGTTCGAAATCGTCAAGCGAGACGTTCAGCCCGTTCCGCTGCTGAAGAACCGTCATGCCCGGCTTGCTGTTCACCTTCAGCCAGAAGGCAACGGTGAAAGCGCGCGCGGAGTTGAACGAGCCGGCGCGGCCGAGGGCGACTTCTGTTTCGCCGTCGAAATCCGCGCCCCTGTCCACCGCGCCCGCGCCATAGGTGAGATCGCCTTTGAGCACGCGGCCGTAAAGATAGTGGCCGGAGTTATCGGCCAGATTGGCATCGAAAGCGTAATTGGCTTCAAGGCCGTCAGAGGGCGCCGGGGGAAGCGTTTGAAGGCGGGAGGCTTCCCACGCCTGCTGTTTCGCCGCCACGGAAGATTCGGGCAATCGCTTTTCGAGCGCCGCGATGGCCGAGTTCAGGCGCTCTTTCTCAGCCGCCTGAGCGGGAGAAGGCAACTGCAGGAATGGCTCGGCGTTGCCGTTGCGGCCGTCGAGGCCTTTCTCGGAGACATTATTGAAGAACGCAAAGAAGCGGTAGAAATCGCGCTGGGAGATTGGATCGTACTTGTGATCGTGGCAGCGGGCGCAGCCGAGCGTCAGCCCCATCCACGTGGTGGAAGTCGCTTCCACGCGATCCACCACATACTCCACCTGATACTCCTCCGGGATCGCGCCCCCTTCGAAGTTGATCATGTGGTTGCGGTTGAAACCGCTCGCGATCTTCTGCTCCGTGGTGGCGTTCGGCAGCAGATCGCCGGCAAGCTGATCCACGGTGAACTGGTCGTACGGCATGTTGCGGTTGTAGGCGTCGATCACCCAGTCGCGCCAGTGCCACATTTCGCGCGAACTGTCGATGTGGTAGCCGTGCGTATCGGCGTAGCGCGCCAGATCCATCCACACCGCGGCCATGCGTTCGCCGTAGCGCGGGGAGGCGAGCAACTGATCCACGCGCTTTTCATAAGCATCGGGCGATTTATCGGCGAGGAAGGAATTCAGCTCGGCGATGGTGGGTGGAAGACCGGTCAGATCGTAAGTGACGCGGCGAAGAAGGATGGCCCTGGGCGCTTCCGAGGACGGCTTCATGCCCTGCGCTTCGAGCTTCGCCAGCACGAAATTGTCAATCGGGTTGCGGACCCAGGCTTTGTCCTGAACCGCCGGAACGGCGGGCCGCTTCGGTGCCACGAAGGCCCAGTGCGTTTCCCACTTTGCGCCCTGGTCGATCCAGTCGCGGATCAGATCGATCTGCGCGGGCGTCAGGGTATGGCCGGACGAAGGCGGCGGCATGCGGCGATTCCGGTCCGGATTGCTGATCCGCAGATATAAAACGCTGCTCTTCGCATTGCCGGCCACAAGGATGCCGCGCGTGTATGCCCCGCCATCCTGCGCATCGAGGCGCAGCTTCGCCATGCGGTTCTTTTCGTCCGGACCGTGACAGGTGAAGCAGTTGTCGGAGAGAATGGGCCGGATTTCACGGTCGAAATCGACTTTGTGGGCCGCGGGTTCCGCCGCGAGGCAACAGAGACCGGTGGCGAAGAGCGACAAGACTGCGCGCATCATGAAATTGGTTGAGCCTAGTTTATCGCTTCCTCGGGAAGGCGGGTGAGTGGCTCCTGGCGCCGGCGCCGGCTGCCGCACAGTCCTGCGCTGACATCGTACGCTGTAAGGCGCGGTGAGGATACTGATTTCCGGCGCGGGGATCGCGGGACCTTCGCTCGCCTGGTGGCTTCTTCGTTACGGCTTCGAGCCGGTGATCGTCGAGGCTGCGCCCTCGCTGCGTACCGGCGGGTATGTGATCGATTTCTGGGGCGCGGGGTACGAGATTGCCGGCAGAATGGGGCTGATCCAGGAACTCGATCGCAGGGGATACAAGGTGCGCGAGGTGCGCATTGTCAACGATCGCGGCCGCCGCATTTCGGGTTTTTCGTCGTTGGTGTTCGACCGCGCGATGGGCGGGCGATTCGTGAGTCTCGCGCGCGGCGATCTGGCCTCCGCAATCTACGCTCTTGTCGACGGACGCGTCGAGACAATCTTCGGCGACACGATCGAAATGATGAGGCAGCACGAAGCAGGCGTGGAGGTGACGCTGCGCGGCGGCATGCGCCGCGATTTCGATCTGGTGGTGGGCGCCGACGGTCTGCATTCGCGCGTGCGCGAGATCGCCTTCGGCCCGCAGAACCGGTTCGAGAAGTACACCGGACTGAAAGTCGCGGCGTTCGCGGCGCCGGGCTACAGGCCGAGAGACGAACTGGTTTATGTGATGTACACCGAGCCCGGGCGGCAGATCGCGCGATTCGCGATGCGCGGGGACGAGACCATGTTTCTGCTCACGTTCCGCGACGAATTCGGGACCGAAGACCCGCCGCGCGACGCCGAAACCAGAAAGGACGCGCTGCGGCGCAGATATGACGGCTGCGGATGGGAGTGGCCCGAAATCCGCGAAGCGCTCGACCGGGCGCAGGATGTCTATTTCGACCGGGTGAGCCAGATCCGGATGAAGGAATGGAGCAGCGGGCGCGTGACGCTGCTGGGCGATGCGGCATCCTGCGTTTCGCTGCTGGCGGGAGAAGGATCTGGACTGGCGATGACGGCCGCGAGCATTCTGGCGGCGGAACTGCGCGCGGCGGGGGGCGATCATGCGGCTGCGTTCCGGCGCTATCAGGAAAAATTCGGCCCGTTCGTCCACGGGAAGCAGGAAGCGGGGCTGCGCTTCGCCGCCGCGTTCGCGCCGAAAACGCGGCTTTCGCTATTGCTCCGCAACCAGGTGATGAAACTGTTCGGCGTGCGTCCGCTGGCCGACTGGATTGTGGCGCGCGAGTTCTCCGACGCGATCGATCTGCCCGGCGACTGACGGCTGCGGGACGTACATCACATCCAGCACGAGGCCGTTCGGCAGGCGGTTCAGATGGAACTCGCGGCCATCCTCAACCACAAACAGGTCCCGGCCGCTTGCGCCATCCATGTGAAACACGGCCTTCGCATCGGCTGCGAGTTTGAACTGCTTCCGCCATCCGGACGCGGGCCGAAGAATCACCTGACTGCCATCCGCCAGACAGACCGGCGCGGGTTTGCGCGCCTTCAGTTCCCGATCGCGGACGAGCCAGTTCCAGAAACCATGCATGTGGCGGACGGCGAGACGATCGCCAGCCGCCGCCTCCACGGGAGGAGCGGCGCACGTGGACGAATACCAGCACATGGGAATCTCCGGATGGAGATTTGCAATCGGAGTGCCGATGGTCTGGCGGCACGACTGGCTATTCGTGGCGGCGGAGTTTGTCGAGGAAATGGAAAATCGCCACGCCGATAAGGGCATTGATGGCGGCGAGAATCAGTTCGGCGCGGATATCGAAAAGGAGAGGCTGATCGAGCAGAGCGCGCTGCAGCACCCAGTACATGAACTGGTGGAAGACGTAGAAAACGAAACAGAGTCCGAAGCGAATGAGCGGGTGCTCGACATCGAACTGGACGCCAATGGACGCGGCGAAGTAGCCCACCATGGTTTTGCAAAGCCCGTACATCCCGATGGGATAGCGGGAGAAGGAATCCTGCGCGAGGCCGAGCGCCATGCCGATAAACAGGCCGCGGATGGGCGAACGGCGCATGACGGCGAAATAAATGGTGACCAGCAGCGGGAGCTCGATGTTCGAGATGAAGCGGAGGGTTTCGAACAGCGGCAGGTAGACTTGGATCAGCAGGGCGATGAGGGGAACGACGAAGAACGCCCACACCGGATACCGGGTGCGGCGCACCTCACGGGCGCTGTCGATCAGAATGCGCTCGCCGTAGTATTCCATCAGCGCTGGGGCTCGGTTTCGGGCGCGGCCGGGGGAGGCGACGGCTTCGGCTTCGGGGCCAGCTTCTTCGGAGGAGCGGACGAATCGGGGGCGCCGGAAGCGACTGCGGGTTTCGGCGCGGAAGCCGCGGGGGCCGCCGCGGGAGCCGCTGGAGCATTGACGCCGGGAACTTTCAGGTTGAAGTTCGGCGGCGGCGTGCCTGGACCGCCTTCACCGAAGGTATGCTTCTGCGCCTCGCCGATTTTGCGGTACTGATCCATCAGCTTGTCGGCCGTGGTGGCCTGGGGCGGCTGGCCGGCGGCGGGAGAAGCAGCGGCGCCCGGCACGTCCGGGGCGAGAAACACGGGAGTGTCAGACGGGGCCGCTTCGGGAATGGCCTGATGAACAGGATCAAGAATGACGAGGACCTCTTCGGGCGCCGACTGGATGCCGGAAGGCTGCACCTGAATGTTCTGGAAATTGGCGCCCGGGGAAACGCCGGTGACTTTGCCGACCGGGAGACCGCGTGGAAAAACCCGGTCCTCGCCCGAGGTATAAAACATTTCCCCGACATCCACCTTCTGGCCATCGGGAACGTAATCGACGGTGGCGCCGCCGTTGCCGTTGCCCTTCAGAACGCCGAAGGTGTGATTGCGCTGGGATTCAACGCCGGCGGCGAAACCGGGATCGCTGGCCGCAAGCACCTGGCTGGCAAACGGGTAAACCGCCAGCACTTTGCCGACGATGCCATCCGGGGTGACCACCGCCATGCCTTTCCGGACGCCGGCCGAGAGGCCACGATCGATGAGCACGGACTTGCCGCCCATGCCCGTGGTGGCGCCGATGACCCGCGCGCCGATCATTTTTGAGGGATTGTGCGCCTGAAAGCCGGCCATACCCTCGGCGCGCTGCGCGGAAGCTAGCTCGTTTTTGAGGAACTGATTCTCCAGTTTCAGGCGGTCCACTTCGGCATGGAGCTGCCGGCTCTGCTCGCGGGCGTCTCTTGACGCGAAGTAATTGCTGAAAAATCCGGTGGTTCCCTCGCGCGCGCCTTCGATGGCGCTGGCCACCGGGGCGACAGCGGTAATGGCCCAGACGCGAACCAGCGGGACGTCGTTATCGCTTTTCACCTGCCAGGCCAGAAGTACGAGCTGGGCGAAAATCGCGACCAACAGCACGGTCACGTTCCGGTAGCGGTGAAAAAGGGATTCCATCTTTTGCTCAGCGCGGGGGCGCGGCGGGGAACGAAATTCCCCGTACTTCTAATCTATCGAGATTTTCCGCAGAAGTTTGAAATCGCTCAGCATTTTACCGGTGCCGAGGACGACCGATGCGAGAGGATCGTCGGCGATGGAGACGGGGAGTCCGGTTTCCTCGCGGATGCGCTTGTCGAGGTTCTTGATCAACGCTCCGCCGCCGGTGAGGACGATGCCGCGATCGCTGATATCGGCGCTGAGTTCGGGCGGAGTCCGCTCGAGCGCGACGCGAATGGCGTTCACGATGGTGGCGATGCATTCGGAGAGCGATTCGCGGATTTCGGTGTCGTCGATGGTGATGGTCTTCGGCACGCCTTCAATCAGGTTGCGGCCCTTGATCTCCATCTTCAATTCCTTGTCGAGGGGATAAGCCGAACCGATCTCGATTTTGATGGTTTCCGCGGTGCGTTCGCCGATGAGGAGGTTGTATTTCCGTTTGAGGAACTGCATGACGGCGTCGTCCATTTCATTGCCGGCGACGCGTACGGAACGGGAATAGACGATGCCGGAAAGAGATATAACGGCGACATCGGTGGTACCGCCGCCGATATCCACGACCATGTTGCCGGAGGGTTCGGTGATGGGCAGACCGGCGCCGATGGCGGCGACCATGGCCTGCTCGACAAGATGGACTTCGCTCGCTTTGGCGCGATAGGCGGAATCCATGACGGCGCGCTTTTCCACCTGCGTGATTTCGCTGGGGACGCCGATGACGATGCGCGGGTGGACCAGCATCTTGCGGTTGTGCGCCTTCTGGATGAAGTAATTCAGCATCTTCTCGGTGACTTTGAAGTCCGCGATGACGCCGTCCTTCATCGGTTTGATGGCGACGATGTTGCCGGGGGTGCGGCCGAGCATCTCCTTGGCTTCCTTGCCGACCGCCTCGACTTCGCCCGTGTTCTTGTTGAGCGCCACGATGGACGGTTCGTTGACCACGATGCCTTTGCCCTTCGCGTACACAAGGGTATTGGCCGTGCCGAGATCGATAGCAAGATCGGACGAGAAAAGGCTAAAGAGCGATCGGAAGTTCATTCAGGAATTTCGGGATAAAACAGGAGGCGTTGGGACGCAGAATTAAGGTTCATGTTAGCACAAGGGATAGCCCCTATACCGGAGAGGTATGCCTTCGACCTGCGGCGTTCAGGGGATACTGTCTTCCTCCGCGATATAGGTGTATTTCCGGCGGGATTATCTCTTCCGCATACAAATAAAGAAAGCTCCTCTTCTTATTACTGCGCGGCTGAGAGGCGAATCGGCCGGCGGCGGCGACTTTGCGGCGCGCAGACTGGCAGACCGGTAATTTGAGAGCAACCCGCGCATTTTGTTTGAGTTGCCGCGGAAATTGGGTTCGTTCGGCATTTTCCGCGCACCCGGCGCCGAAGGTACCCGGACAGCGAGTTTGCCACCAGCGGCCCGTGGGCTGCGCCGCGCAGCTTCCGGAGGGTGATGTCGAAGGCCGCGGCACGGGTGAATTGCGCCTCCGCCGCAGCGAGCAACCCATGAATGCTCTTTGAGTTCCATGACGAACTGGCTTCGTTCGGTAATTTTCGCGAATGCGGGTTTCGTGCTGGCGTTTACTGCGTCACCTGGCAGTGTTTTACCACGCGGTCCGGGTGTGGCGCCGCGGCGCGAGGGAACCCGCACGGCAATCGCAGGCGAAATAATCCCGGAACAGGCGTGAACCGTTTCGCAGGCCTGAGGGAATCGATACCTCTTTTCACGCTTATCCCGGCGGGGGCCATTCCGGCTCCTGGAGAAAAGAAATCATGAACCTGTCCACTTCGATACGCCTGTTGCTGCTCGGGGCCGGCGCCCTCACCTGCTGCATTGCGGGCCGCGCCGACCCGATCACCTGGAATTTCACCGGAACGCTGACCAACGGCGGGTCAGTAACCGGGACGTTCAGCGGAACGCCGAACGCGGCGAGCATCAGTTCGTTTTCGTTCGACCTGACGCACGCGGGGCTGCCGAACCCGCTGAGCCCGGGGAATTACATCCTGAACAATTCCGACGCATTCGTTACCGCCGTTTTCGCGCCCGGCTACTTCCAGATCGAGCAATCGGCTCCGACCAGCTTCGATACATTTCTGAACCTGCGGTTCAACTCCGTGCCCGGTTCGCTGGCGTTCAGCAGTTTGCTGCAATATCCGAACTACCCGGGAGCGAACGCGAATTTCGTCGGCATCTTCTCGAGCGGGTCGGCGGTGACATCGACGCCGGAGCCGGCGACGCCGATTCTGATCGGGTC
>DAIDJK010000216.1 GCA_027450225.1 Bryobacterales bacterium
GCTTCATCAGCCTGTTCTTCTGCATCGTGGATGGCAAATCCGGCGAGATTGTCTACTGTAATGCCGGCCACAACCCGCCGCTGATCATTCGCGCGGATGCGCCCGCAGGGCGCTTTGAAGAACTTGCCGGCGGCGGCCCGATACTGGGCATCCTCGGCTCCATCGAATATCAGGAGTATCGCGCGAAGCTGGAACCCGGCGACGCTCTCATTATTTATAGCGACGGCGTCACGGAAGCGGCCAATTCCGACAATGAGGAGTTCGGCGTCGAACGCCTCGCCGAAACGGTTCGCGATCACCGTGGCGAACCCGCGGCCGATATCGTGGACCAGGTGAACCAGGCGCTCTCCGAATACGCAGACGGCGCTCCTCAGTCCGACGACATTACTCTCATCGTTACAAGGCGTCTCGAATAATGCCAACTCTGAACGTTGCTGTTGCCGGTCTCGGCTTCATGGGCGCAACGCATGCGCGCGCATGGGACAAGATCCCGAACGCTCGTCTCGCGGCCGTCATCAGTTCGGATCCGCGCAAACTGGCGGGCGATCTTTCGAATGTCGGCGGCAATCTCGACCGGCCGGCCGACCCGATCGATCTGTCGAATGTCGCAAAATTCGCGACCCTGGAGGAAGCTCTCGCCGATCCCGCGATCGACGCCCTCGACATCTGCCTCCCCACGGATCGTCATGCCCCGGCCGCCATCGCCGCCCTCAAGGCGGGCAAGCACGTGCTCGTCGAGAAGCCTATGGCGCTCACCACCGCCGAGTGCCGCCAGATGATCGAGGCGGCAAAAGCGCATCGCCGCACCCTGATGGGCGGTCAGGTCTTGCGGTTCGTGCCCGCCTGGGAAACCCTGCGCGCGCTGCTGAGCAACGCGGGGCCGGTTCGGTCGGCTTTTTTCCGCCGCCGTTGCGCGGCGCCTGCCTGGAGCGCGTGGCTTTCCGATCCCAGGCGCAGCGGCGGCGGCGTCTTCGATCTTCTGATTCACGATGTCGATTTTTGCGTCTCGGTCTGGGGCATGCCGGACCGGGTTGCCGCCCGTGGATATGAAGATCTTCCACGCGGCATTGACGTCATCAGCGCAGACCTCTTTTATCCGGACGCCGGCCCGATCGTCGTCGCCGGAGGATGGCAGCATCCGAAGTCATATCCATTCTCGATGGAATTCTCGGTGGTTACAGACCCGATGACCATTGAATGGCGCAGCGGCGATGATGCGCTGCGTCTCTACCGCGCCAATGGCGAGAGCGAATCTGGCGTCCTGTTTGAAGCCGACCCGTTCGAAAGGGAGCTGTCGTATTTCGCGGATTGCGCGCTTTCGGGCGCTCCTCCCGATCTCTGCCCGCCCGGGCAATCCGCCCAGGCCGTCGAACTCATGCTCAAAATTCTCGAATCGCGCGCCCGAGGAGGTGAAGCGCTGTCATGCAACTGAATCCCTGGGAAGTCGGAGTCATGTTCTGGGCCGGGCACGGTCCCTGGTCGCAAAGCGGCGATCCCGGTGAATCGATCGCGGCTTTGAAACGCCTTGGCGTTCGCTGCGGCCAGCTCGGCGTACCCGGCGATCTCGATCTCGCCTGCGCGTCCGCGTGGCGCGACGCACTCGCCCGCGAATCCTTCACCGTCTACACCGTTTTTGCCGCCTATAACGGCGAAAGCTACGCCGATATTCCGACGGTTCAACGCACGGTCGGCTTCATCCCGCCCGCCACGCGCGCGGAGCGGGAAGCCCGCACTCTCGCGGTCAGCGATTTCGCCGCCGCTCTCGGCGTTCCCTCAATCGCTACTCACATCGGCTTCATCCCGGAAGATGACACCGACCCCGATTACATCGCCGTGCGCGAGATGGTCCGAAGGGTTTGCGACCACGCCGCCCGAAACGGCCAGAAATTCGCGCTCGAAACCGGCCAGGAGCCAGCCGAGGCGCTTCGCTCCTTCCTGATCGACGTCAACCGCGAGAACATCGGCATCAACTTCGATCCGGCCAACATGATTCTCTACGGAACCGGCGATCCGGTCGAGGCTTTGGGCATACTCGGCGAGCATGTTCTCAGCGTTCATTGCAAGGACGGCGTGTGGCCGCCCGAAAACGTCGCCGGAGCCCTCGGCAGGGAGCGTCCGCTCGGCGCCGGTGACGTCGGGATGGAGCGTTTCCTCGGCCAGTTGAAGGCCATCGGCTACCGCGGGCCGCTCTCGATCGAGCGCGAAACCCAAGACCGCGCCGAACGCCTCCGCGACATCGAATCCGCCGTTTCGCTGCTCGGCAACCTTCGGCATAAACTGCTCTGAACTGTTGCGCGATATCCCGTTTGAGGGTCCGGCAACGCATTTTTCGTTCCCTCTGTGTAGGACAATAGCGGGAGCAGCGGACTATGAGATTTATCGCCGTCGTAATGGCACTGTTGGCGCTTGGCGCCTGTAACAGAGACCCGAACTACCTGAAACAGAAGTATCTCGAGAGCGGCAACAAGTATTCTCAGGCGAAACGGTACAAGGAAGCTTCCATCATGTACCGCAAATCCCTCGAAGAAGACCGCCGGTTCGGGCCCGCCTGGTATCACCTCGCGCTCACCGATCTTGAACTCGGCCAGATCTCGGATGCTGTTCCGGCTTTGCGCCGAGCCGTCGATCTGCTCCCGCCCGGAACGGCCGATGCCAGCGACGCGTCCCTCAAGCTCGCCGAAATCGAAGTTCTCGCAGCCAATTCCCAGCAGAATAATGGTCAGCTCGTGCAGGACGTACAAGCCATTCGCGACGGTCTGCTGAAACGGAATGCCAACTCGTGGGAAGGCCACAAGCTTTCGGGCGATCTCGACATGCTCGGCGTCTCCTCAGACCTTCGTCAGGGCCAGACCGCCGACGTGAAAGCCAAACTGGACGACGCGGTCGCCGAATACCGTAAGGCTCTGGCGGCAAAGGGCGGCAACGATCCCGTGATCACCCTCGCTCTCGGCCATGCGCTCGAGGCAGACAGCCAGGTTCCCGAAGCCGAAACCATGTTCCGTGGTCTGGTGGCGCGCGACAAGCACAATCTTGCGGGTTATTCCGAGCTTTTCCGCATCTACGCCGCCGAAAAGAAGCCCGATCAGGCCGAAGCTGTCCTCAAAGAGGCGATCGCAAACAATCCGAAAGACACGGGCTCCCGCATGACACTGGCCCGGTTCTATCTGGCGACCGGCAAGAAGGACCAGTTGCTCTCTCTCCTGAACGAAATGAAAGGCAATCTGAAGGACTTCCCGCAGGCCTATCTTCTCGCCGGGGATTTCTTTCTGGGGACGCGCCAGCCCGAAGATGCCATCCGGGAATATCAGGAGGGCATCGCGAAGGACCCCAAACAGAAAGCGACTTACCTGAAGCACGAGGTTCAGGCGTATCTTGCCGAGGGCAAGCCGAATCTCGCCAGCGACACCAACGAACAAATCCTGAAGGACAATCCGAAGGACGCCGATGCGCAGGAACTCGAGGCGACCTTCATGCTCGACAAGGGCAGCGTCGATAAAGCCATGCAGGAATTGCAGTCCGTGGCGACGGCAAGCCCCTCGAATTTCCTCGCGCATTTCAACCTCGGCCGCGCGCATTATTTGCGCGGCGAATACGAGCAGGCCCGTCAGGAGTTTGCCCGCTCGGCTCAGCTGCGGCCGGATTACATCCCGGCCCGTCTCGCGCTGACGCAGGTCGCCATGGTTCAGGGGGACAACGAGCAGGCGCTTCGCAACGCCGAGGACGTGCTCAAGGTTGCTCCGAACAGCATCCAGGGTCAGATCATGGAGGCTTCCGCGCTCGAGAGCCTCGGCCGCATGAGCGAGGCCGAGAACATTCTCACCGCCGTGCTCAGCAGGAACCCGAACCAGCCCGAGGCGCTGCTTGAAATGGGCGTGCTCCGGTTGAATGAAAAGAAATACAAGGATGCCGAGCAAACCTTCGCCAAAGCCTGGGCCGCGCAACCCGGAAATCTGCGTGGTCTGCTCGGAGAATCCACCGCCTATCGCCTGGATGGCCAAACGGCAAAGTCGATCCAGGTCGTGAGCGATGAAGCGGCGAAGAACCCGTCGCGCGTCGATCTGCAGGTCGAACTCGGCAACGTGCAGATGTCCGCCGGCCAGCTCGATGCCGCCATCCAGACGTTCAATTCCGCCCTTGCGAAATTAAACGATCCGCGTTCGAAGGGCGACGTCCTCGCGCGCGTCGGCCAGGCTTACCGGCTGAAGCGCGATACCGCGGCGAGCATCGCTGCGCTCGAGCAGGCCAATAAAGACGTACCGAACAACACCGGCCTTCTCACCAATCTCGGCGAGCTTTACTCGGAGCAGAACAATTACAAGACATCCCGCCAGTATTATGAGGCCGCGCTGAAAGCCGACCCCAACAATCCGATCGCTCTCAACAATCTGGCGTTTCTGCTCGCCGATACCAACGGCGATCTCGACCTTGCGCTCACCTACGCGACACGCGCCAAACAGCGCCTGCCGGATCATCCGGAAGTGACCGACACGCTCGGCTGGATTTATCTGAAGAAGAAGCTGACCGACAACGCCCTCGATACCTTCCGCCAGCTCACCGCCAAGGTCCCCCAGAACCCGACGTATCATTATCACTACGCCATCGCCCTTTCCCAGAAAGGCGACAAAGATACGGCTCGCCGGGAATGCCAGCAGGCGCTCGAAGACAAACCGAATCAGAGTCAGGAGCAGGAAATCCGCCGCTTCATGCAGCAGATCAGCTGAACGCCCATCGCTTC
>DAIDJK010000217.1 GCA_027450225.1 Bryobacterales bacterium
TTGCACGTTTGGTCCTCCGAATTCGGGGATTCCGCTTTCCGGCGGGGGAAGCGGCTCGGACCATTTTGAGCGCAGCGCCTGAAAGCGCCGCGAGTGCTTCCGGCTGATTTGCCACCGGCGGCAGCGCGGATACGTGCCGCACTTCGCGCTTCGTTTTTGGCCTGTGGCGGGCCATCCGTTTACGGGAGCCGCTTTCGAATCGGCGCGCGCCGGTGTACACTGACGCGAACAGGATGAAAACAACATCGCTGAAACGCGCGGCCACGCTCGGCGGTTTTGCCGGGCTGCTCACGCTGGCTTTCTTTGTCACGGAGACCGGCGCGCAGCCGAACACCACCAAACGCATCGCTCCCGGCGTGTGGTTCCGCGAAGGCGACATGAAGCAGGGCCATTCGAACAACGTCATCATCGAAATGGCCGATTACCTGATCGTGGTGGACGCTAATTTCCCCTCCGGGGCGCGGCTCGCGATGGCGGATGCGCGCCGCTTGTCGCCAAAGCCCGTGAAGTATGTGTTCATCACGCACCACCACGGCGATCACGATTACGGAAGCGCCGTGTGGACCGCCGCGGGCGCCACCACGCTCGCCTACAAAGGCGTGGTGGATGAGCTGAAACGCTACGAACCGGCCCGCTGGCGCGAGGCGATGAAGTCCCGCCAGGACGTGGCCGAACTGCATCGCGATACGCCGGAGTTCCCGAAGCAGACGTTCGACCAGCCGCGCTTCGTGCTGAAGGACGCCACACGGGAAGTGGATCTGATGACCTTCGGCTGGGCGCATACGCGCGGCGATACTTTCGCATGGCTGCCGAAAGAGCGCGTCCTGTGTTCCGGCGATGCGGCCGTGAACGGTCCGTACAACAACACCGCGGACGCCAGCATCGGCAACTGGCCCAACGTGCTGGCCGCCGCGCAGAAACTCTCGCCGGCTTATGTGCTGCCGGGCCACGGAGCGCCCGGCGGGCCGGAAGTACTCGAAGGCCAGGCGCGTTTCATGCGGGAGCTGCGGGCCGCGGTTGCAGCGCAGGTGAAGAAGGGCGCGAAGCTGGATGCGCTGGTCACCATGAGCAATGGCAAGCCCGCCTCCACCACTCTCGTGCTGCCGGATTCCGTGAAGCACTGGGTAGGGAATTCGCTGCCCACCCAAGTGGTGGATGCGTATAACGAAGTCACCAAAGGCCAGCCCGCCGGCGCCCTGCCGCACTCCTGAGGAAAGGCGCGCCGGTGCGAAACTGGTGATCGCCGAACATGTCCGAAGCCGCCCTGTCTGAACGAATCGATCGCTATGTGCGCGACAACGCCCCGCGTTTTCTCGCGGAACTGAAAGAACTGCTCCGCATTCCCAGCATTTCCACCCTGCCCGACCATGACCGGGATACCCATCGCGCCGCGGAGTTCGTGGCCGAAAAGCTGCGCGCCGCCGGCATGGAAAACGTGGAGGTGATCGAAACCGGTCATCATCCTCTGGTCTACGCGGACTGGCTGCACGCCCCCGGCAAACCCACCGTTCTCTGCTACGGGCATTACGATGTGCAGCCGCCGGACCCGCTGGAACTCTGGGAAACCCCGCCGTTCGAACCGGCCGAGCGCAACGGCAACCTCTACGCGCGCGGCGCGGCGGACGACAAGGGGCAGATGTATTCGCACGTGAAAGCCATTGAGGCTCTGCGCGCCGTGAACGGCAGGCCGCCGGTGAACCTCAAATTCCTGATCGAAGGCGAGGAAGAAGTGGGCGGCGAATCGATCGCGCAGTACGTCGCGCAGAATCCGCAGAAGCTGAAGGCCGATGTCGCGCTCGTCTCCGACACCGGGATGTACGAAGACGGCGTGCCCACGCTCAACATCGGGCTGCGCGGCCTCGTCTATATGGAGATCGAGGCGCACGGCCCGGCGCGCGATCTGCACTCCGGCGTGTATGGCGGCGCGGCCCCGAACGCGGTTTACGGCCTTATCGAGCTGCTGGCGAAAGCCAAAGACGCGGACGGCCGCATACTGATCCCGCGCGTCTACGACGATGTTGAGCCGCCATCGAAAGAAGAGAAGCAAAGCTGGGAGCATCTGCATTTCGATGAGCAGGAATTCCTGGCCAAAGAGGTCGGCTCCACCGCGCTGACCGGTGAACCCGGATATTCCGTTTTCGAGCGCACCTGGGCGCGCCCAACCTTCGAAGTGCACGGGATTGCCGGCGGCTTCACGGGCGCGGGCGCAAAAACGGTGATTCCCGCCAAAGCCGTGGCCAAGGTAAGTCTGCGGCTGGTGCCGAAGCAGGATCCCGATAAGATCGTCGCGGCCGTAAAGGAATGGGTGAAGAACAATCAGCCGAAGGGAATCGAGTGTGAGGTTCGCGTCCTCAGCGCCGGCCCCGGGCTGATGGTGAATCCGGATCATCCGGCCATTCGCGTGGCGGCCAAAGCCTACAGCGATATCTTCGGCAAGCCGACGGTCTTCATTCGCTCCGGCGGTTCGATTCCGATTGTGGGCGACTTTGCGACGCACCTGCACATCCCCACCATCCTGATGGGCTTCGGCCTCCCCGATGACGGCCTGCACTCGCCCAACGAGAAGTACAAAATCCAGAACTATTACGACGGCATCCGCACGGTCGCGCACTTTCTCGAACAGTACGGGGCTGCATAGCCGCCGCCCTGCGCAATAGAATCGTCTCCATGCCCGTCGCATGGAGCAAAGACGTAGACGCCACGCTCGGCCAGGCGCGCGAGACCGGCCGGCCCATCCTGCTCGATTTCAGCGCCGCTCCGAGTTGAGGCGCATGCGCTCGGCTGGAAGCCGAGTCGTACGCGGATGAAGGCGTGGCGAACTTCATCAACGCGAATTTCCTTCCCGTGGAAGCGCACATCAAGGAACATCCGGCCTGGTTCCATCGCTTTGAAGCGGTGTGGACGCCGACGGTGCTGGCGCTGGATTCGAAGGGCGTTGAACGCTTCCGCATCGAAGGCTATCTGCCGATCGACGAATTCAGTGCGCAGCTCGAAATGGCCCTCGCAAGGATTGCGTTCGACCAGAAGAAATGGGCCGACGCGGAGCGGCTCTATGCCGGCGTAATTCAGGACTATCCAATGACCGCATCAGCGCCGGAAGCGCGTTACTGGCGAGCGGTCAGTTATTACAAACGCACGAATGACCACACCGCGCTGGGCGACGTTGCGCAGGAACTGAAGGAACTTTCTCCAGAGAGCATCTGGACGAAAAAAACGATCCCTTGGCTGGCGCACTGAGAGCCCGTACTCGTCAGGCGGCTCTCTTCCACACCGTCATCGCAAGCTGAATCAGAATCAGCCCGGCCAGAATGCCGATCGCATCGTCACGAACGTCATAGCGTTCGAAACCCGAATGGTAGAGGAATGCTTCCGCCCATTCGATGAACCAGGCGAGCCCCAGCACTGCCGCGGCGATCGCCACGCGTACGCCGATTCTTCTCGCCGCTGCCGAGAACGCGATCGTGATCACCGCAAAAGCCGTCCAGTGCGCGATGCGGTGCAGGTTGAGGAAGATCACTGCGCCGTCGCCGATCTCGATGGGGTACGCCCGCACCCCCGTTGTAAACGCCTTCTGCCGCCACGGCAGCAGCGAGAACGCGAATACCGCCGCCGTAATCGCCACGGCGAACGCGAGCGCGATTCTGCGGCGCGGCGTCAACTGCGCGTCACCGAAACCGCCTCGCATTCCAGCCGCAGATAGCCGTGAACGGGCGGGAAAACCGCGGGCGCTTCCACGGTGATCGCGTCCTCCACATAATCGCGAATCTCGGATCGCGATTCATCGCCATCGGCGATCGCCACGGAGATCGAGTAGCGCCCCGCCGCCAGCGCCGGAGGCGTCCAGTGGAAAGCGAGCGCGATTTCCCCGCCCGGTTCCAGCGGCGCAAGCGGGTAATTTTCGTTTGCCGTGTTGGCGCCGAACACGGATTCGCCCTTCTCATTGCGCAGCAGAAAGCCGACGATCGGCGATTCCACACGGGCATGCGCCCGCGCCCGGATGTTCACCGCCACGGGTTTCCCCGCCCGCAGTTCCCGGGCCGGTTCGCCTGATGGCGTCACGAGATCGCTCGCGATCACCTCAGCGGTCCGGTCTCCGAAGCGGCGCGATGCGAGCGCGGGCGCGACCGGGTTGCGCGCGTCCGCCGTCTGGATTGCGGTTCTGTGCAGCGCGTCCTGGAGATAATTCGCCACCACTTCATCGGCGGCGCCCGTCTGCCGCACGCGGCCGCGCTCGAGCCACAGGCAACGGTCGCAAAGCGCCTTCACGTCCGAGGCATCGTGCGAAACGAAAAGAATCGTCGTTCCCCGCGTGCGCAGTTCGTGGATTCGCCGCATGCAGCGCTGGCGAAACGCGATATCCCCCACCGCGAGCGCTTCATCCACGATGAGAATCTCGGGGTCCACATGCGCCGACACTGCGAATGCCAGGCGCAGCACCATGCCGCTCGAATACGTGCGCACCGGCTGGTCGATAAACTCGCCGATTTCGGCGAATCGTTCGATGCTCTCGAAACGCGCCGCCGTCTCTTCGCGTTCGAGGCCGAAAAGCGAAGCGTTCAGATAGACGTTCTCCCGGCCCGTGAATTCGGGCGAAAAACCCGCGCCGAGTTCGAGCAGCGCCGACAACCGGCCACGCACCTCAGCGCTGCCCCGGCTGGGGCGAATGATGCCGGCGAGGATCTTCAGCAGCGTGCTCTTGCCCGAGCCGTTCGCCCCTACAATGCCGAACACTTCGCCCCGCGTCACGCTGAAGCTCACGTCCGAAAGAGCCGCCACGCCGCTCCGCGCGCCCGCGCCGAACACGTAGCGCAGCCGCGCCATTTGCGAATCGCCTGGCGGATAGATCTTCGAAACCGACTGAACTTCGACGGCTATTTCCATGCCGCGCAAACCACGCGCTTGCCGCGCGCGTGCTGCTCATAGGCATCGGGCGGAGGCGGCAGAATCTCCACGCGCGCAAAACCCGCCTGGCGCAGCATGAACGTCAGCGCCCGGGGCGATGGACACGTGGCCATCGGCGTCACTCCCGTTTCACGGTTGCCCGCGCGGAATTCGCCCGTCTCGTCGATCAACGCCAGAATTCCGTGGTAAGGCCGCGTCCACTCGCGCGAACCCCACTCCGCGAAGCCTTCCACTTCATCCACCACCTGCGTCTCGATCACGCACATCTCACTTGTCACCGCCGCCACTTCGCGCAGGCAGAGCATGGGGTTTTCCACGTGATAAAGCACGCCCAGAAAGAGCGTCAAAGGCCACTCGCGCCCGAGCTCGCGCGAAAGCGTCTCCACGCGGCCGGGCC
>DAIDJK010000218.1 GCA_027450225.1 Bryobacterales bacterium
ACGGCCGGACCTGTTCACGACGCCGCGGGCGGTTGAGAAGCGCGAGAAAAACCGCGTCTATTTCGATTATCTGCAGCTTGCCGAAGGCAAGACCATCTCTTCGGCTTATTCTGCGCGCGCTTACGACGGCGCTCCTGTCTCGACGCCGCTTACCTGGGAAGAAGTGAGGCCCGGCCTGCATCCATCGCAGTTCGATATCGCGAATTGTCCGGAACGCTTCGCGCGCGTCGGGGATCTGTTCGAAGGCGTGCTGCGAAAGCCCCAAAAGCTGGAGAAGGCGTTCCCGAAACTGGAGAAACTGGTGCGCGGGTAAGCAGCCGCCACAGGCCGGCTGTCGCGAATCGCAATTCACGTGCTGTCTTGTCCGGCGGCGGCTACTCTTTCCACGCCCCCAGCAGCCGCCGCAGGAAGATCAGTTCTCCCACGTGATACGCGTTGTGGTCTGCCATCTGCAGCGCCTCACGCAACAGCGACTGTCCGTCGCCGTGCGGGAAAGGCGAGAAAAGATCCGATGATGGGCTGGCCACCAGTTCCTGCATCGCCTGCCGGTCTGCGCGGAATTGCGCCACGCTCCGGTCCCATGCCTCTTCATCGGGCGGTTGCGCCTGGCGCGGCCAGTAACCGGAAGGCCAGGTGGGCGATTGATGCTTCGGGTCGCGGCTGAATTCGAGCATGTCCCACTGGGCGATCCGCAGGTGCTCCAGCAGTTCCCAAGCCGAGTGCGGCGCGCCGGATGGCTTCGCGCCCCGCAGGTTGGATGGAAAATCCTTCACCGCGTCTTCGAAGTCGGCGTGCGCGCCTTCGCCCCCAAGCAGGCGCGCGAGTTCCGTCTGCAGTATGTTTTTGTCTTTCATCCGCCGCTATCATAATGTTTCGCGCATGTGGCTGACGATACCGAACCTGTTCACTTTCGTCCGCATTCTCATGACGCCGGTTATTCTTCTGAAGCTCGCCCACGGCGAATTTCAGTTTGCCGGATGGCTTTTTGGCGGCGCCGCGCTCACGGACCTGCTGGATGGCGCGGTAGCCCGGCGGTTCGGCGGCGAAACCAGAACCGGCCAGTATCTGGACCCGATCGCCGACAAGTTTTTGCTCAGCGGCATTTACATCGGGCTTGCTGCGTCCCACGCCGTCCCACTCTGGATCGTACTGGTGATTTTCGGCCGGGACCTTTGGATTCTGCTGCTTGCCGGGTTTGCGCTGCGTTTCACCTCCTTCCGCGATCTGCAGCCGAGCCGCTGGGGCAAGGCGAGCACATTCCTCCAAATCATGACGGCCGTTGCGGTTATGGCGGCCGAAGCGTTCCACGACGGGGTGCTTGCGGAGATCTGCAAGGGCCTCATCTGGGCGGTCGCGGTGTTCGCTGCGCTGAGCGGTACGGACTACGCGTTTCGCGGCATCGCCTGGCTGCGTCACCGTAGTTCCGCAGTGGGCGCGACGAGCGTTGACCTGCGGGGCAGCCGGGAGTAGTCTTAAGGTAGCCAATCGGAGACGTCCCCCTGATGAGCCGCTACGTTCCCGCGCGTCACTACATTTCGTTCGGAATCGTGGCTCTCGCGCTCGCCGGGTTCTCAGGCTGGCTGGGGTTGCAGTGGACGCCTGCGTTTTGTCCTGCCTTCCTGTTTTTTCTCACCGGCGCCATGCTGATCGTGCTGGCTCTCCGGCCGGCAATCAAGGTATTCGATTCGCATCTGGAGATTGGCGCCCGCGTCGTGCCGTGGCATGACATTCGTCGCGTGGACCGGACGGGCTGGATCTCACCGCTGGTAGTGAAACTCACGTTGTACGACGATGAAGTCGTCATGCTCGTCTACCCAGGCGAGGTGGATTGCTGCAAGCACCTGCTGCGCACCCTGCGCCAGCTTGCTTCGAATGCGATGATCGATGGCATTCCGCATCGCCAGTACTGGGGTGAAATGGTGGGCGCTTCCGACGCGAGGCCGGTCGTCTCTCCTCGCTACCGGGTCCTCCGCCCCGAGGACGAAGAAGAAGTCGAGCGCCTGTATTTTCTGCTGAAGACGGTTGGACACATCGACCCAAGAAATTCGAGCGACGAGCGCTGATTCGCGGCGGACAAGGCTAATCCGGCTCGCGGCCGTTGCGCTCGGCGGAATTGCCGTCTGCTGCTGCTTCTTTCTTTCCTCCAGTATTCTTCTTGCCGCCGGCCGTTTGCTGATTCACGCCGGATCCCCGCGCCAGGCCGATGCGATTCTCGTGATCGGAGGCGACTTCACGGGCGAGCGGATTCTCGAGGCCGCGGAACTCGCGCGCGAAGGGTATGCGCCCGTGGTGGTGATGAGCGGCGGTGGATCGGTTTACGGTTTCCACGAGACGGACCTGGAACTCGAATTCATTCACGACCACGGCTACGTATCGCAGACATTCCTTCGTATTCGGTACCCGGCGCAGAACACCGTGGATGAGGCCGAGCACGACCTGCCGGAACTGCGCCGCATGGGCGTTCACAGCTATCTGCTGGTCACCAGCCCTGCTCACACGGCGCGGGCCGGGCGGGTGTTCCGCCGGGGGGCGCCCGATCTGGGGGTGACCGTGATTGCCTGCCCGGATCAGAAATGGGTAGGCGGCCGCTGGTGGGCATCGCGCGAGGGCCGCAAAGAGTGGCTGCTTGAATCGGCCAAGACCATCGCGGACTGGCTGCGCTTGTGAGTCGCGTAGTACCGTAGAGGGATGCGGCCTGCCGTTCTCCTTTTCTTCGCCATTTCCGCCCTTGCTCAGACGCATGCTCCGACAACGGTCGAAACCGGCGAGCTCGACGGTGCGAAGTTTCGCATTGACGTGCCGCCAAACTGGAACCACGGTCTCGTCATGTACTGCCACGGCTACTCGCACGAGGCCGGTACCTTCGACAACAAACCGCCGCGCGACGTCTTTGAAGGATTTCTGAACGCGGGCTACGCGGTTGCGCAGTCCGGGTATTCGTCCGGCGGCTGGGCCGTGCAGGACGCGGTTCAGAACACCGAAGCCCTGCGGCGCTATTTTCTTGCGAAATACGGGCCGGTGGAGCGGACTTTCGTCACCGGCCATTCGATGGGTGGGCTGCTCACCATGCTGATCATGGAGCGGTTCCCCGCCACTTATCAAGGTGGTCTCGCGCTGTGCGGCCCACTTACCGACATGCCCACGTTCCTGCTGCAGGCGTTCAATCTGCGAGCCGTCTTCGATTTCTACTTTTCCGGCGTGCTGCCGCCGCTCGACCGGACTCCAGTGGATTTCCGCAATTCGAAGGAGAAAGTTCAGCAGATAACCGATGCGCTGAAGCAGAAGCCCGAGGCCGCCGAGACTGTGCGTCGCTATGCTCAGGTGCATTCGCTGGACGATCTGGCGGGCGGCCTCGGACTTTTCACGGAAGCGCTCGCCGATCTGCGCAGGCGGGCGGGTGGGAATGCCTTCGATAACCGCAGCGTGGTCTACACGGTGGAAGGCGATTCGAACGCCCTCAACCGTGGCGTGAAGCGCTATGCGGCCGATCCGGTCGCCGCCGCTTACGTTGCCGCCTGGTATACGCCGACCGGCAAGCTGGATGCGCCCATGCTGGCGATCCACACCACTTACGACCCTATCGTTCCCACCTCCGCGCCCGACACCTACGCCGTGCGGGCGCGCGCAGCCGGCAATCCCGAATTATTCGCACAGCAGTTCGTTGAGCACGATGGCCATTGCTCCATCAAGCCGGACGAGGTCGCTTCGGGATTTTCGGAGTTGCTGCGCTGGGTGAATTCCGGCGCCGCGCCCGCTGCCGGCCTCGTTCCAGCTCTTTCCAACAGGTAATCCATTGCGACTCGTTCGGGGATCTCCGGGTTCAGGCAAGACGGCGCTGATTTTCCGCGAATTCAAGGCGGCTCTGGCCGGGAACCGGGCGGAAACGCGGATCGTCGTTCCCACCGCCACGCTCGTCCGCCATTTCCAGCACGAACTGGCGCGCGACGGCATCGTGCTGGCGCCGCGCAGCGTGGTTTCCATGAACCGTTTCGTGCGCGAATGCGCGGGCGATGCGACGGTGGTTCCGGACAGCCTGTTGCGTCTTCTCGTTCGCGACGCGTTGCAGCGTCTGAATCCGCCCGAGTTCGCCGATGTCGCCGGTACCGCGGGCATGGCGGACGTCGCGGTCGAAACCATTCGTCTGCTCGAGAACGCGGGTTGCGATCCGCGCCGTCTGGCGGCCGTCCGGGGTCTCAATGCTCCGGCGAAAGCGTTCGCGCGCGTTTGGGCGAATGTGGAATCCGCACTTGTCGCGCGCGGTTATCTCAGCCGTCCTCAATTGTTCGCAATGGCGGCCACTCACCCAGGCGGCATGAAACTGTGGCTGGATGGATTCGTCACGCTGAGTCCTCTCGAAAGCGGATTTCTCCAGGCCGTCGCGTCGCGTTCAGACGTCACCATCACTTCGCTCGACGATCCGCACGATGAAATTCGCCGCTGGGCGCTCGAATCCGGGGCTCGCGATCAGTTGCTGAGCGGTCCGGGCCGCCTTCCGGCGCGAGTCGCCGTATTCGCCCAGGATATTGAGCGCGAAGCCGACGAAATCGCGCGCCGCATCGTGGAACTTCGCGCCGCCGGAACCGAATACCACGATATCGGCGTTGCGCTGCGCGATGCCGCCGCGTACCGCCCGCTTCTGGAAACCACGTTCGAACGTTTTGGCGTACCCGCTCGTTTTTATTTCTCCCGCCCGCTCGCGTCACATGCCGCGGCGGTATTTCTGAGCGGAATTATTCGCTGCGCGCTCGAAGGCTGGAACTTCGAAACCGCGCTTGCGGCGCTTCACGTCCACCCGGGCTGGAGCGCAACCTCCGCTTTCGATCGTTTCGATTTCACCGTTCGCGAGGCGATGCCGGGGCGCGGATCGGCCGCTCTGCTGGCGCTTGCTTCAGACGAATGGCTGGCCGGCAAACTTCGCGATTGTTTCGCAATCGACGCCTGGCTCGGGCAGCAGCGCACGCCTGCTTCCTGGGGCGAGCAGATTGCGGCGTGGGCCGCCGCGCTTTATCGTCCCGGCCGGCTGGATTCGCCGGCAAACGAACGGGATCTTTCGCTTCTGCGTTCCCACAGCGAAGGTCTGCGCGCGTGGCTGGATGCCATCGACACGGCCATCGCGTTCTGGCCCTCCGATTCCAATAAGGTCGCGCTTGCTGAGTTCTGGGCCGTTGCCAGCCACGCCATCGAGGGCGCCGGCGTCGGCGCGTTGGATGAACGCCGCGACGCCGTTCACGTGATGAATGCGCTCGAAGCGCGCCAGTGGAACCTTTCCGTGCTCTTCCTTTGCGGCATGACGGATCGCGATTATCCGCGCAAACATCCCGGCCACCTGCTGCTCACCCAGGGCGATATCGAGAAGTTGCGCCGCGAAGGCGTCCGCGTTCGCAGCGCGGAAGATCAGGACAAGGACGAGTTCGCGCTCTTTCGTTCGCTCGAGACCCGCGCTTCCGCGCACTTCATCCTCACGTGCCCGCTTCACGATGCGGCGGGACGCGGCGTTGCGGCTTCGGAGTTCATGGAATCGGCGCAGGCTGTGAGCGCGGCGCCTTGCGCGCCTCTCGCCGCCGGGCCTTCACAGTCGCCGCCGCGCTTTGGCCGCATTCGCGCTTCGGATCTGCTCGCCGCCATCGCCGCGCGCCACGCCACCGTCAGCACAACGCAGATCGAATCGCTCATGCAGTGCCGGTTCCAGTTCTTCACGCGCCGCACTCTCGATCTTGGCGCCCGTCCGGAGAGGCCGCATGAGCGGCTCAACCCACGAGAAGCCGGGCTCATCCTGCACGCCACGCTCGAACTCTGGCTGAAGGACCGCACGCAGAACTTCGCCGATCTGTTCGAGCATGCTTTCGAGGAGGCCTGCCGTGAACATCATCTGCCGCGCGGCTTCCGGCTGGAAGTCGAGCGGTTCACGCTGGGCGCAATCGCGCGCGCCGTCAGTTCGCGCGAGCTTTGGAGGGCCGAACGTTCGGACGCGGAGGTGGAAGTGGTTCTGCCGCTGATTGACGGCGTCACCATGACCGGCCGCGTCGATCGCATCGATCACGTCGGCAACGGCGACTGCGTTGTCATCGATTACAAGAGCAAAGGCGTCGCGGGCATGAAGCGCCTCATCGAAAGCGAAACCGCGCTGCAGGGTCCGCTCTACTCGCTCGCTCTACGCCGCAATCTCGGGTTGAATCCGGTCGCAATGGTCTACTGGGCCGTCCGCGAGGACAAGCGTTACGGTTGGGGCGCGATCCCCTGCTACAACGAACCTCTGGAGCCGATTCCCGCCGATTGGGAGACTGCCGCCGCGGATCGCATCGCCGGGCGGCTCGGGGATTTCTTTGCCGGCAACGTATCGCCCGAACCGGCTCACGAGGATGCCTGCCGCTACTGCGATGCCCGCGATGCCTGCCGCGTTGAAGAGACGCAAACTCTGGTAATGATCGAGGGCGCCAACGCATGACGCAGTTTACTGAGGAGCAGCGAAGCGCCATCGAATATCGCGCGCTCGATGCCTGCGTTGTCGCCGGACCCGGCTCAGGCAAGACGACTGTTCTGGTCGAGCGTTACCGCGAACTCGTCGAACGCCACAGTTTTTCGCCGGATCAGATCCTGGCCATTACTTTCACCGAGAAGGCCGCCGCCAACATGAAGGCGCGGCTCGCCAGGGAGTTCCGGGGCAACGAATCTCGATTGCGCGAACTCGATCACGCCTGGGTTTCCACCATCCACGGTTTCTGCGCCCGGGTCCTGCGGGAGAACGCGATTGCCGCGGGGGTCGATCCGCGCTTTGTCGTGCTCGATGCGACCGATGCCGCCAGTCTGCAATACGAATGCCTCAACGCCGCGCTCGATGAATTCACCGAAGCGCGCCGGGAGGAGATGCTGGCCTTCATCGAAGCGGCGCAGAAGCCGAACCTTGCATCGGATCTTCTGAGCGTCTGGGATGCCATCCGTTCTTCCGGCAAATCCATCGCCGAAGTTCGCGCCATGCCTGCGCCGGCGCCTCCACGCACCGCCGCGGAACACGCGCGTGAGCTGCGCGGGATACTCGCGCAATGGAACGCCTCGACTCCCGCCCAGCGGACGCACAAGCCCATCGTCGAGGAATTCGCTGGCGAACTCGATCGCGCCGATGCGATGAGTCTCGCCGGCTGGCTCGGGATGAAATGTCCCATCAATCTGCGCAGCACCGGACCGGCAACCGAAGCATTGCGCGCCTTTCGCGAACAACTGATCTCGATCACGGACGCCAAAGTCGCCCCTTTTCGCAATCTCCTGTTCGACGTCCTCGATCGATTCGAATCCATCTACAGCACGGCCAAAGCCGAACGCTCCGCTCTCGATTTCGACGATCTGGAGAAGCGCACCGTCGCGATGCTCGAATCGAACAGCGCGCTTCGCGACCGCCTGCGCCGCAAATTCCGCCAGGTCATGCTCGATGAGTTTCAGGACGTCAACGATCAGCAATCGAAGCTCATCAATCTCATCCGCGCCTATGACGTGTTCTTCGGCGTCGGCGACATCAATCAGTCGATCTACGGTTTTCGCCATGCGCGCCCGGAGATCTTCCGCGCATACCACGGCGAAATCAAATCGGCCAACAAGCATTCCGCGCATCTGCTGAAGAACTTTCGCAGCCACGATGGCGTTCTCCGCTGCGTCGAAACCCTGCTCCATCAGGCCGACGGAATCGAGCCGCGCGAACTCATCGCGAAACAGCCTCCGGCCGACGATTCGCCGGCAATAGAAATTCTCCGCGTCATCGACGGCGATGAAGATGAATCGGGCCCGAAGGAAGCCGGCTGGATCGCCTGGCGCATCCTTCGTCTCTGTGAAGATCGACGGCATGAATTTCGCGACTTCGCCGTTCTATGCCGCAGCCGCGAATCGATGAAGCCGATTCTGCGCGCCTTCGATGAAGCGAGCATTCCCTATGTCTGCGGCGGCCGCGATTCCGTTCTCGAATCGCGCGAAGGCCGCGATATCAAGGCGCTGCTCTTCACGATTTCCAACCCCCGCGACACTTATGCGCTCACCACCGTTCTTCGCTCGCCGCTTGTCGGAGTCAGCGATGAAGGGCTGCTTCGTCTCAGGCTTCTCGCCAGCTCGCTCGCGAGCGGCCTCAACGCCATCGCGCACGATGCCGCGAAGCTCGAAGGGTTTGCCGCGGGCGATGCCGAGCGGCTGCTCGCCTTCCCGGCCAGGCTCAAACGCTGGCGCGCGAACGCCGCTGTTACGCCCATCGACCGCCTGATCGTTCAGGCGCTCTCCGATTGCGGAATTTCGTGGCGGCCAGGTACCGTCGCGGGCAACAATATCGAAGCCTTCCTCCGGATTGCGCGCACCCGCGGCGCAAACCGGCCCCTTCTCGAATTCCTGCATGGTCTCGCCAGCCTCGAAGACGCGGTCGACGCCGAATCCGAGCTTTCCGATGACGACGCCGGCAATCGCGTGCAGGTGATGACCGCACATGCCGCGAAAGGGCTCGAATTTCGCGTCACCATCATCGCCGGCATGCACCGTGGCGTCCAGCGGGACAATGCCTCCATCTCTTTCACGCCGGAACACGGCCTCGGCATGCGCTGGCGAAAGCCGGGCGAGAAGCAGGGAGCGAAGGATTCGTGGCAGTCGGCCAACGGCGAACGCCTGAAACTGCGCGACAGAGAGGAAGGCAACCGGCTTCTCTACGTCGCGATGACCCGCGCCGAAGACCGCCTGATTCTCTCGTGGACTACCGACGGCAGGAGCGCCGACAACTGGGCCCGCATCGCGGAAGAGAAGTTCAGCCTCAAGGGCGCTCCGCCGGATGCCGAGCCGCGAATCGTCACCACCACCGCTCCCAACGGATCGCAGTGGACGGCCTCCATCTTCAGCACCGATACGCAGCCGGAAAAACTGACCGCTCGCGAAACCGCCGCGCCGCCGCAGATCCAGTTCGTTTCCGCGCCGCCCGCCGCGGATCGTTCCGAATCCGGCATCGCCGTCACCTCGCTGGCGCTCTACAACGACTGTCCACGCAAATACTACCTCGCGCGCCTCGCCGGCTGGGTGCCGCGTTCCCGCCGCAAGCTGGACTTCGCCCGCCCTGACGAAGACGATCCCGAATCCGCTCCCGGCCCGGACGAACTCACCGCCACCGAACTCGGAACCGAAGTCCACGACGTCCTGGCCCGCAAGCCGGGCGCTTACAGCGATGCCGCCATGCAGCTCGCGCGTGTTTTTGAGCAAAGCCCTCTCGCGCGGCGCTCCGAAGCCGCCGCCAGGGTCGAGCGGGAATGGGAGTTCATCGCCGATATCGAAGGCATGTTCGTTCGCGGCTCGATCGACCTCTGGTTCGAAGAGCACGATGGCTCCATCGCCATCGTCGATTACAAAACGGACGATATCCCGGCCGCGGAAACCACCGCACGGGCCTGTATTTATCAAACCCAGCTGGCTTTTTATGCGCTGGCGCTCGAAGCCGCTCTGGGCGAACGTCCCATCCGCGCCTTCCTTCATTTCCTCAGGCCGGATCACGTGGTCGAAGTCATCGTGCGCGGCCCCGAAATCGCCGCCGCGCGCCAACTCGTCCGCGCGGTGCGCGCTTCGCAGAACGAACTGCGCTTCGATCTCAATCCAGGCGACCATTGCATGTCCTGCGCGTACTATCGCGAACTTTGTCCGGCAACGCTTGCCGCCGGCGCCGCTTAAAATCAGCGTATGGCAGGCACGCAACCGCAACCCGAATACATTCCGCTGCAGGTCGGCAGCGAACTTCGCATTACCCGCAACGGCGATATCCGGCTGGCCAATCCCACCATCGAATCCGGCCCTAACGAGGCCGCGGCCGACGCCGTCATCACTTACTACCTCGACCCGCACACGAACGAACACGTCATTCGCCTCGTCGATCCTCTTCACGCGCCCACTCGCCGCGAGCGTTAATCCACGCGGCCCCGCGCCGCCGGTGATATCCTTCGGGCAAGGCAGTGCGGATCACCCTTCGGAGCGCCGTCCCGATCGTCGCGAGTGCGCTGGCATTCCTCGGATGCCTGTACGCTCAGAAGCCCTTCCGCCAGTACCCTGGCGTTGAATACTATCGCTTCGAAACGCCTCCCGACGCCAACGAAAAGACTGAATTTCAGTTCGCGCGCCTGATGTTTCCGCCCGGCTGGAATGACGGCTATCGCGGCCGCTTCGATGGCGACTGGCGTCTCGGCCTTTCCCTCTGGACCCAGGATTACCCGCGCGCCGATCGGCATTTCTCCCAGGCCGTCCGCCGCCTCACGCGCCTGCATGTCCGCTCGGCCGAACAGCCCGTAAACCTTGACGAAGACGAGGAATTCGACCAGCCCTGGCTCTACGCCGTGCAGGTCGGCGAATGGGGCCTCACTCCGAAGCAGGGAAAGGAACTCCGCGAATATCTGCTCCGCGGCGGCTTCTTCATGGCCGACGATTTCCATGGCTACGCCGAGCGCCAGGTCTTCGTCGACGCCATGAAGCTGGTTTTTCCGGATCGCCGGATCGTCGAGATCCCCAACAACGATCCGATCTTTCATACCGTCTACGATCTGAGTGATCGCTTCCAGGTGCCCGGGCAGGCCCACCTCTGGCAGGGCTGCAAAAACTGCAACAGCGGCGGGCGCGGCGCGCACTGGGAGGGCATCTATGACGACCGCGGACGCGTCATGATTGCGATTTCGTACAATTCCGATCTCGGCGACGCCTGGGAGTGGGCCGATGATCCCGAATACCCGGAAAAGGATGCGTCGCTCGCTATCCGCATCGGCATCAATTACATTATTTATTCAATGACGCATTAGCATCAGTCACACCAATGACGCGTTGGCGTCATTCACGCCAATGACGACGCATTCGCCGCCGCCGTCATCGGATTCCCCTTCCCATCCGTCGTCCAGCTCTCCGTCTGGAAAGCCACGAACACGCCGATCCACTGGTTCGTCGAAGGCAGTTGAAGGAAAAGCGCTCCGTCCTGCCACACGCCGTTGTCTTTCTCGAACCGTCCCGGCGGATTCCCCTGATTCATATGAATGTTGTGAATCCCCTGCTGCCCGTTCGCGTCCGCGTACGCGCTGCCAAAGGCATAAACCACGCCCTGCGCGTCCTGAATCGCCCGATTCACCACAACGGCAATCTGATCCTGCATCGTGTTCTCGCCCGCCGGCAGCAGCGACATCCCGGCCTTCGCCACCATGGGCGCGCCGCCGATCTTCTCCCGCACGAAGTCGAGCGCCAGGCCGCCCGGCTTGCTGTCCAGCGCCGTCACTCCGGTCCCGAGCGCCAGCAGCGCATCGGGCGCGGCAGGCGTGAAGCTCTGGTCGATCACGTACAGCACTTCGGAACCATCCGTCGACTGAACATTCACGTCGATCGTAAACATCCCGGAATCGGTGTTCACCGGAATTCGGAAGTGCGGATTACTTCCCGAGACCACTCCCGGCTGCGGATCGCCTTTCAGAACGCTGTAATTCGGTACCGGCATCCTTCGAGCTTACCCCCGTTCGGACCGACAGGCCGAAGTAAAAGCCGCGCCCGAAATTGGCGCACGAATTGCAACGTTCCGCGCGGAGGTTGAGACAAAATGTTGCACTGGACACTGGTTTTCCTTATCGTTGCCCTGATCGCGGCCGCGCTTGGCTTCTTCGGCGTAGCAGGCCTGGCCGCTACCATCGCCAAGACGCTTTTCTTCGTATTCCTGATCCTGTGGCTGATCAGCTTTATTACGCGCCGCAGCTCCGTCTAGTATTTCGAGTTCACCCAGCGTTTCCACGTTGCGTCGTCGGCGAGCATCTTCATGAACAGCCCGCCGACGACTGATCGCGCCTGAAACCCGCGCTGCTTCGCATCCTGCGTCCAGTACCAGTCCGTCAGCGGTACGCGGCTGGGCGACTCGTTCGCAAACTTGTAAGTCGGATCGATCAGGGCATCGAAATCCGCCTGCGAATTCGCAAGCGTCGCGGTCCAGTAGATCCAGTCCAGCTTCGTATATTCGGACCGGTTATCGAGCGGCAGTCCGTAAGTGTTCTGGTGCGTCTTGTAATAGGCCAGTTCCGTATCCGCGATCTTCTTTGAAAACAGATTGAGACCCAGAATCCGGTCCCACACCAGGTTGTATTTCTGGCTCCATGTCCCCGGTTTATCGAATGCCAGCTTGTAATGGTCGCCGTCCGCCGCCATCTGCTCCCATTGCTTTGCAAACGCAACCGCCGTCTTGTGGTACTCCGCCGCTTCCGCTTTCCTGCCCGTAGCTTCCGCCAGTTGCGCATAAGCTCCCAGCGCCACAATCGCCTTGATCGACAGGTTCGCGTTATGCGCCAGATGGCCGGCGAAATCATCCGTCGACAACTGATTCTCCGGATCGAGCCCCTTCGCCTTCAGATACGCCGCCCATTTTTCGAGCAGTCCCCAGTAGCGCTGTGCGAGCCCCGTCGACCCTTCGGCCTTTGCGATCGCCGCCGTCAGGATGATCATGTTGCTCGATTCCTCTACCGGCATCTGATTCTCTTCGGTCCGTTCGCCTCCCCCGTACACCTGCCCGTTGGCATGCGGATACCGCCCCAGATCGTGCGGCGCGAAATCGAAACGCCACCGTGGCAATTCGGCGTATTCCATCATCGGCGCGACGGATCCTTCGAGCAGCTTCGGATTCAACAGCAGAAACAGCGGCGAGCTCGGATAAAAAACATCCACCGTGTCGATGCAGCCGTTGGAAAAATTCTCCTTCGGGAAAAAGATCAGCGTCCCGTTCTCATCCACCGCCAGTTTGTGCGCCGCGAATGCCTGCCGGTACGCCAGCGCTGTCATCGTCGCGTAATGCTCGCCGCCCGCTTTCCGCAGATCCGCCATCAGATCGCGATCGAACTTCTCCGTTCTCTCCGCCAGCGACGCATAATCGTGCTCGGCCGCCGCAAGCAGATCCGCCGCCGTCGCGCCGTTGCGCCGCCAGTAAGCCCGCACACGCCGCTCCAGGTACGTCAGCGACCACACGTCGTCATAAGCGATCAGCAAGTGCCGCGAGACGTCCGCCGCTCCCACGCTGCCCACCGGCAACACAATCGCGAGCGTCGCCGGCAGACGGTCGGCCTGCCGGTCCGTCTCGGTATCGTCGCTGCCGGGTAACCTGCCATCCTCCATAAACCCGTTCCGCGCCGAATTCCGGTCCGTCGCCGCTTCGGAAGGCTTCTCCTCCGGCGGCGCGGCGACATACAGCGATCCCCAGTCGATCCGCAGGTTATCGCCATCCTTTTCAAGCACCGGCTGCTGCTGCGAACTCGCGCGCAGCGCCGACATGCCGCCCAGTTGCACGCGCCCCCAGGTCACGCGCTGGTCCGGCGTGTTCACTGCAAGCGCGGCCGCCGCATCGAAGTAGATTGACGCTTCATGCTGCGTCCCATCGGTCGATCGCACATCCCACACCACATAGGTCACCGGCCGCGACAGCGCTTCCAGATCGCGCGGCAGCGACGGCGTCAGAAACGTCAGCCGCACATGCACGCCCGCGCCTTCGAACTCATAGATCGTATGCGTCGGCAGCACTTCAACCGACTTCTGTTCCAGAGCCGGCGCGCCGCGCGGATCGCGGCCCATGATCCGGTACGCTTTCCCATCCACGCGAAT
>DAIDJK010000219.1 GCA_027450225.1 Bryobacterales bacterium
ATTGTCTGGCATCTTTTCCGCCTTCCTGTGGAACTGCGTCCGCTGATAGGCGGATAGCCGCTCTGCCCGGTGACTGCCTTACGCGAATTCTATTCAATCCGCTGCCCGGCGGCAAGCGGCGCACGAGGCATTGAACAAGCTCCAGCAGCGATGACAGACGGAGTATTGGTTCGTCGGCGGTTGGCAGGGGACGGCCTGGTTGCGCCATTGGCATACGCCGCCGTGTTAACCTTATCTTTCCACCTCAGCGCAAACGGGAGCTTCAGGGGCTTTCTGCGCCTGGTGGACATTTTCGGCGGATCGCGTCTCTGGCGCGTCCGGCAAACAGAAAAGAACACGCAACCCACGGCTCGGAGCCTGATGCTTCGAAATCGGACTTGCGGAAGGAGAACGTAAATTGAGACTGGATACCGTTGTCGAGGCGCAGCCCCGTGCTGCGCGCGGCAAAAACGAAGCCCGGCGCACCCGGCGTCAGGGGCTTATCCCCGCCATTGTCTACGGCGCATTCAAGGACTCGCAGGCGGTCAGCGTCAACCCGAAAGACATCACGAAGATCATCCGCAGCCGGACCGGCCACAACTCGATCTTCGATCTGAATATCGACGGCGTGGAGCGCACGCCGGTGATCGTAGCCGACGAGCAGTACGATCCCATCAAGGGGCACCTGCTCCACATCGACCTGAAGCGGATCGATCTTGCGAAGAAGCTGCGGGTTGCGGTTCCGGTGCACGTCGCCGGCGAAGCGAAAGGCGTCAAGCAGCAGGGCGGCGTTCTCGACGTGGTCACGCGCTCGATCGAAATCGAGTGCGTGCCGAACGACATCCCGGATGAATTCCGGGTGGACGTGACCGAACTCGCCATCGGCTCCAGTATTCGCGTGTCGGAGCTTCCGGTGAAGGAAGGCGTTCGCGTGCTGACCTCGCCCGATGCCGTGATCGCGCACGTGGTCGGCATCAAGGAAGAGGCCGCGCCGGCCGAAGCGGTAGTTGCGGCTCCCGCCGAGCCCGAAGTGGTGAAGAAGGGCAAGAAGGAAGAGGAAGCCGCCGCGCCGGCCGCGGAAAAGGGCAAGAAGAAATAACCGGGAATGTTCCTGGTGGCCGGCCTTGGCAATCCCGGCGGCGAATACGAGTCCACGCCTCACAATATGGGTTTTCTGGTTGTGGACCGGCTTGCCGCGCGGCACGGAATCCGCGTGACGCGTCCGGAATCGCAGGCGTTGGCCGGGCAGGGAACCATAGCTGGAAAACCAGTGCTGCTTGCGAAACCTCAGACTTACATGAACCTCAGCGGCGTCTCCGTGAAGCCGCTGATGGACAAGTATGAGATTCCGCCGGCGGAACTGATTCTGATCTACGATGAGCTGGATCTGCCATGGGGAACGCTGCGAGTGAAGCCGAAGGGCTCGCCGGCGGGCCACAATGGCGCAAAGAGCGTCATCGCAAAACTGGGAACGCAGGAGTTCCCGCGAGTTCGGCTGGGAGTGCATCCCGGCCACCCGCTCCAGTCCGGGGCGGATTACCTGCTGTCGCGATTTTCGCGGCGGCAAACCGAAGAACTGGATGCGTTCATCGACCGTGCGGCCGATGCGGCGGAATCCATAATCGCCGAGGGCGTCGAAATGTCCATGACCCGTTTCAACGGTCGCGCCCAGAGCTCAACCACAGAGGAAGAATGAGAATCTACGAAAATCTGTTCATCGTAAGACCCGATGCGACAGAAGAAGAGGTCGATCACCTCGTCGACGGCATGTCGAAAACCGTTACCTCCGGCGGAGGAACGGTCGACAAAGTCGAGAAGTGGGGTAAGCGCAGGCTCGCCTATCGCGTCGAGAAGTACCGCGAAGGCAGTTATGTGCTGATGCAGTTCACGGCCGGTCCCGAGCTGGTGAAGGAATTCGAGCGCCGCCTGCGCGTGCAGGACGACGTGATCAAATTCCTCAGCGTGCGAATCGATGAGACGCTGAAGCGGATCGAGAAGCGGCGCAAGGAGCGCGAGAAGCGCGCCGATCGGCGCCCGCAGGTTGCGCCTCCGCAACCGTCGATTGCGCAGCAGATCATGGGAATTCCGGCCGAGCCGTCGCATGCGGCTCCTGGCCTGCCTGCCCCCGGTCAGCCCGCTCCGGCGGCTGCTCATCCCGCGCCTGGCGCACCGGTTGCCAGTCAGCCGGCTGCCAGTCAGCCAGCTTCCAATCAGCCCGGCGCTGCCCCGAAAGCATAAAGAGGAGATCGAACCATGGCTGAACAAAAAGGCGGAAGGCCCATTGCCGCGTCGCAGCGGCCCACCGGCGGCGACAAGGCCGCGGCTGTAACGAAGAAACAGTATTTCCGGCGCAAGAAGGTTTGCCGTTTCTGCGTCGAGAAGATTGACGACATCAACTATAAAGACGTGAAGATGCTGCAGAGCTTTGTGGCCGAGCGCGGCAAGATCGTGCCCCGGCGCATCTCGGGCGTGTGCGCTCCGCACCAGCGCCGCCTCACCGACGCCATCCTCAAGGCGCGCAATATCGCCCTGCTGCCGTTTGCGCAGGCGCTGTAAAGGAGACGGAAAAAATGGAAGTGATTCTTCGGGAAGATATCGAGAATCTGGGCGGCCGCGGCGACGTTGTAAAAGTTGCGCCGGGCTACGCTCGCAATTTTCTGCTGCCCCGCCGTCTCGCCGTGCTTGCCAGCGATGCCAATCGCAAGATCGTGGAGCAGGAGCGGCAGGCGCATCTGCGGCGCGAAGCGAAGCTCGAAGGCGAAGCGCAGGATCTGGCGAAGCTGCTGGGCGGCGTCTCGCTGACCATTGCGCGCAAGGCGGGCGAGAACGATCAGCTCTTCGGCTCGGTTACGGCCAACGACATCGCGGACGCGCTTGCCGCGCAGAAGTATACGGTGGAGCGCAGGCGAATCCAGCTTGACGAGCCCATCCGCACGCTGGGCGAGCATAAGGTAGCGGTTCGTCTGCACCGCAGCGTTACGGCCGAAATCACGGTCAACGTTACACGCGAGGAATAACGACAGAATGCCATTCGATCTGAGTGGTCAGACAGCGATCGTCACCGGCGGCGCGACGGGAATCGGAGAGGCGATAGCCAAACGCCTTGCCGAAGCCGGCGCGACCGTGGCGGTGGCGGATCTCGACAAAGCCGGAGCCGAGCGGGCCGCCGCCGCACTGCCGAACAAATCCTTCGGGGTGCAGGTGGATGTCTCTTCGCCGGGCTCCATCCAGGCGGCGGTGGAAGAGGTTCTCAGGAAGACCGGCCGCGTGCACATTCTGGTAAACAACGCCGGCGTGGCCGGCAAAGCCGCTCCGGTGCAGGACCAGACCGATGACGATTTCGACAAGGTGATGCGCATCAACGTCTACGGCGTGTTCTATTTCTGCCGCGCCGTGATGCCGCACATGCTCGAGAACAAATACGGCCGCATCGTAAACATCGCGTCCATCGCCGGCAAGGAAGGCAATCCGAACATGATTGCTTATTCGGGCAGCAAGGCGGCGGTGATCGGCATGACCAAGTCTCTGGGCAAGGAAGTGGCGACTCAGGGGATTTGCGTGAATGCGGTCGCGCCGGCCGTGGTACGGACGAAGATTCTGGAGCAGTTGACGGAAGCGCAGATCAACTACATGACTGAGAAGATTCCGATGCGCCGCACCGGCGAGCCGTGGGAGATCGCGGCCGTGGTTCATTTTCTCTCCAGCCCGGATTGCTCGTTTGTAACCGCCCAGTGTTACGACGCGAGCGGCGGCCGGGCCACTTACTAACCTTCAATTGACTCCTGCGCGAGCGCGGCCCTGATCTTCGCGGCCGTCTCGCGCAGGTGTTCTTCTGAATCGTAAGGCCGCCTCGGCCAGAAGAAACCTTTCAGCCCATCCCCTTTGTTCCTCGGCACGACGTGTATGTGCAGATGAGGAACGCTCTGGCTTACTTTGTTGTTGATGGCGATGAAGGAGCCCTGCGATTCCATCGCGCTCTCCACCGCCGCTTCGAGTTTCTGCGCCACCCGAAACAGGGGCGCGATCAACTCCGGCGGTAAATCCGCCAAGGTCACGTAGTGCGCTTCCGGGATCAGCAGGACGTGCCCCGGAAACAACGGCCGGTGATCGAGAAAAGCCAGAACGCCTTTGCCCCGCCAGACGATTTCGGCCGGAATACGCCCCGCCGCGATCTCGCAGAAGATACAGCTCACAGCGCGCCGCGGAGATAAGCGGCGAACTCTTCGAGGCGGTTCACCAGCAGATCCGGAGGAAACTCATGAAATGTTTCCGGTTGGAATCCGTAAGTCACGCCGCAGGATCTGACTTCCGCATTGCGCGCCGTCTGGATATCGACATAGCTGTCTCCGATCATCCACGTCTCTTCGGGGCCGGCTCCGGTTTCGTTCCGCAGGGCGTCGATGCCGATGCGGTGCGGTTTCTTGTGTTCGAAGCTGTTTCCGCCATAGATGCGCCGAAAATAAGAAGCTACGCCAAGCCCTTCCACAATTGCGCGGCTCATGCGAACCGGCTTGTTGGTGAGCACGGCCATAGCCGCGCCCGCGTCACGCAGATCGTCGAGTGATTCCGCCACGCCCGGGTAGAGTTTGGTCTCATCGAGCGCATGCCGCCCGTAGTAGTCCAGAAAGAACTCGAGCGCGGCCGATACTTCATCGGGCTGCGCATCGGGCCCCATGGCCCTCTGGATCAGCACGGGCGCGCCATTGCCGACATACTTGTAGATCACTTCATTCGGCAGCGGACCGCGCGCGAACTCCGCGCGCGCGGCGTTCACCGCATTCGCAAGATCGAGCCGCGAATCGATCAACGTTCCATCAAGATCAAAAATCAGTAAGTGCACGAATGGGAACTGAAGTACAAGCGAGGTTCAGGAAGCTTCGCGCTTGCCGCGAGGCGCATTCCGGCCAGCCCGCGCCGCCGCTTTTCGTCGCGCGTGCTTCCCGTCGATGGAATAAGCCACCATTTTTCTTTGCAGCGTGTTGCGGTGAATGCCGAGAGCCTTGCTGGCCCCGGATTGATTGTTTTCGTGCTGCCGCAGCGCCCGCTCGATCATGCCTTTCTCGAGTATTTCCACCGCCTCCTCGAGAAAGAATCCGCCCGAGACCAGACGGTCGATGAATGCATCGAAGCTTTCGTTCATTGCTTATAGCTCTGCGTCTTTGCCCGGCGCGCCATTGCTATTGCCGGACCGGCCATCCCAGATCGATTGAATCTGTGAGTAATAGCGATGGAAACTCTGCTTCAGATCCATCGGCGCGGCTGCGACGAAGATCCTCGAAGCGCCGAGCACATAAGGCGCAATTTGCGAGTGTACCACCGCCCTCGATCCGACGCCACCGGGTCTCTGTGAGCCAAACGCCATCCACGCCGTCAATAACGCCATCGAGATCAGCAATCCGCGTACCACGCCGAACGCCGCTCCCAGAAGACGGTCGAAGAAGGACAATCCTACCGTCCGAAGAAAGCGGCTCACGATCCATCCCACCAGAGCGCCCAGCAACAGGACGGCAATCACGACAAGGAAGAATCCGATCATATTGGCCGTTGCCGGAGAACCGACATAGGGACTTACCAGGGAGCCGGCCATTCCGTAAAACCACATGGCAAGCAGAAACGCGAAGAACATCGCGGCAAGGCCGATAATCTCCCTCGAGAATCCGCGGCGGAAACTCTGTATGGCCGAAAAGAGCAGGATGGCGATCAGGACGTAGTCGAGCCAGTTCACAGGTCGCGCCCGGCGATGCGCTTGTAAGCTTCGCGATACTTGTCGGCCGTTTTCTCGATGACCTCCGCGGGCAATGGAGGAGCGGGAGGACGCTTGTCCCAGTCGAGCGTTTCGAGGTAATCCCGCACAAATTGTTTGTCGAAGGATTTCTGAGCCCCGCCGGGTTTATAGGTATCGCGAGGCCAGTAGCGCGAGGAATCGGGAGTCAGCGCCTCATCGGCGAGCAGCAAAGTTCCGCTGTGCCATCCGAACTCGAACTTGGTATCGGCGAGAATAATGCCGCGCGATTCCGCATGTTCAGACGCCCGTTTATAGATGCGAAGCGTCAGATCCCGCAGCATTGCCGCCGTCTCGCGGCCCACTGTTTTGGCTGCTGTCTCGAACGAAACGTTTTCGTCGTGGCCCGTCTCGGCCTTGGTGGCGGGGGTGAAGATCGGTTCGGGCAGTTTATCGCTTTCCTTCAGGCCCGCGGGCAGTGGAATGCCGCAGATCATTCCCGTGGCGCGGTAATCCTTCCAGCCCGATCCCGAGACATAGCCGCGCGCGACGCATTCCACCGGTTCCATGCGGCATCGCTTCACCAGCATGGACCGGCCTTCGATCTGCGTTCGAAACTTCTTCAACTCGTCCGGATACTCGTTCACATCCGCGGTGATCAGATGATTTGCCACCACGTCGCGCAGATAGTCGAACCAGAAAAGGGACATCTGCGTGAGCACCCGGCCTTTGTCCGGGATTCCCTGCGGCAGGATGCAGTCGAAAGCCGATATTCGGTCCGTTGCAATGAAAAGCAAGTTGTCGCCGACGCGATAGATATCGCGCACCTTTCCGGTGGCGACGCGTTCGATGCCCGGCAGTTCAGTGGAAGTAAGGACCATGGCTAACTCGCTTTACCCGCCGGCGCGGGTTGTACGGGCTCGGGTTGAGTTACCAGATGGCTCTTGTGCCTTCCGTAGCTGAAGTAAATAGCCAGGCCGATCACGAGCCACACCACGAGACGAATCCACGTGTCCTTGTCGAGAAACGCCATCATGGCGAGGCAGACAATGACGCCCAGAATCGGCACCAGCGGAACCAGCGGCGTCTTGTAAGGCCGCGGCGTCTCCGGGTGAGTGCGCCGCATTACGATCACGCCGACGCACACGATCACGAACGCGAGCAGCGTGCCGATGCTCGTCATGTCGCCCAGTTTCGAAATCGGCAGAAGACCCGAGAACAGGCTGACGAAGAACATCAACACAAGGTTGGAACGCCAGGGAGTCCGGAATCTCGGATGGACGTCGGAGAAGAGCTTCGGCAACAGACCGTCTCGCGACATGGAGAAGAACACGCGGCTCTGTCCCAGAAGCATCACCAGCATCACACTGGTGTATCCGGCCAGAATGCCGATGATCACGCCGGTCGAGAGCCAGGCATATTTCGTCGCCCGGATGGCATCGTAGATCGCGGTGGAAGTCATGTCCTTGTAGTTCACGATCCCGGTGAGCACATAGGCGAACAGCACATAGAGCAAGGTACAGATGGCCAGCGATCCGATAATCCCGATCGGCATGTCGCGCTGCGGCCGCTTCGCTTCCTGCGCAGCGGTGGAGACAGCATCGAACCCGATATAGGCGAAGAAGATCATCCCGGCGGCCCGCATCACGCCGCTCCAGCCGAACTGCCCCATTTCGCCGGTGTTCGGAGGTACGAAGGGCGTGTAGTTCGCGCGATTGATATAAGCCCATCCGAGCCCGATCACGAGAATGACGATCGTCACCTTCAACGCCACGATCATCGCGTTCACCCACGCGGATTCCGAGATTCCGATCATGAGCACGATGGAGATGAGACAGATGATGAAGATGGCCGGCAGGTTCACGATGCCGGTTCCGGCCGCCGTCTGCTCGAATGGCGAGGCGGTAAGCCGGGGCGGCAGGCTGAGTCCGAAATGTCCCAGCAGCCGGACAAGATAATTTGACCAGCTGACCGACACCGTTGCTGCTCCAACAGCATACTCGAGTACAAGATCCCAGCCGATGATCCAGGCGAGCAACTCGCCCATGGTCGCGTAGGCATAGGTATAAGCGCTGCCCGCGATCGGAATCATGGTGGCGAATTCGCTGTAACACATGCCGGCGAACGCGCACCCCACGCCCGCGATGAGAAACGAAAACACCACGGCGGGTCCGGCGTTCATATTCGCCGCAACCGGGGTGATGGCGAACAGGCCGGCGCCGATGATCGCGCCAATCCCCAGCGCGATCAGGTTCAACGCGCCCAGAGAGCGCTTCAGCTGATGCTCCCCGCCTTCGCTCTCGCGCATGATGCGTGAAAGCGGCTTGGTCGCGAACAGGTTCACGAGTTATAACCTTCTTTCCTCCGCCAGAGGAAATAAACGGGAACCCCCAGCAG
>DAIDJK010000220.1 GCA_027450225.1 Bryobacterales bacterium
CGGCACTATCCCGCAATATGCGGCCAGACGCAGGTCGTGAACGCCCGCCATTTTCTGGCCGCCGGCTTCGCCGCCGAACTCGAAGAATTGCAGCCTCGCTGAAACGAAATTCTCAAAAAACCGTAAAGTTCCCCCGCGTCCATCCGATTTATTTCTTGTGCAGGTGAAAACACTCACTCCGGCCGATCTCGACAACGTCCTCTCGCGCATGGACGCGGCCGAAATCGATGAACTCCCTTTCGGCGCCATCCAGCTGGACAAAAGCGGAAAGATTCTGACCTATAACTCCGCCGAAGCCGACATCACCGGTCGAAACCCGGCAGCCGTCATCGGCAAAGACTTCTTCAAAGATGTTGCCCCGTGTACCGCCCGGCCGGCGTTCCAGGGCGTGTTCCAGCAGGGGGTGCTCAACGGCAGGCTCGACACGCTCTTCGATTACACGTTCGACTACAACATGAAACCGACTCAGGTGAGGGTGCATATGAAAAAGGCGCTCGTCGGCGATACCTTCTGGATCATTGTCCGCCGCATCTGAGAAAAGCGCCGTCTGGTGAGAGAATAGCGAGCGTGAAGTTGCTCCCCGTCGCCGCAGTCGCGGCGCTTTCATTCAGCATGAGCGCGGCCCGTATCGCCGCTCCCCAGGTCTCGCTGATTCACGCCCCGAATGGCGGCATTCAGCCGCAGGCCGTGGAGGAGAATGGCGTGGTTCACCTCATCTACTTCTCCGGGGACGCGGCGCACGGCGATCTCTACTACGTCCGCTCCGCCGATTTCGGCGCGACGTTTTCCACGCCCATCCGCGTGAATCAGAATCCAGGCGATTCCATTGCCATCGGCAACATCCGCGGCGCGCAGATCGCCGTCGGCCGCAACGGCCGTGTTCACGTGGCATGGAATGGCGCCACAGCCGACCCACGCCGCTCGCCCATGCTCTACGCGCGCCTCAACGATGCCCATACCGCCTTCGAGCCCGAGCGCAACCTGATCCACTCCGCCTGGGGAATCGACGGCGGTGGAACCGTCGCCGCCGATCCCAAAGGGAACGTCTACGTGATGTGGCACGCGCCGATTCCTGGGCAGAAGGGGGAGGAAAACCGCCGCGTCTGGATCGCAAAATCGACCGATGACGGCGCCACCTTCGCCCCCGAAACCCTGGCGTTCTCCGAGCCCACCGGCGCCTGCGGTTGCTGCGGCATGCGCGCTTATGCCGACCCGGAAGGCAACCTCTACGCGCTCTTCCGCTCCGCCACAAACGTCGTCAATCGCGATATCTGGCTGCTCCGTTCCACAGACCATGGCCGCGGCTTCGAGGGAAAGGATATTTCCCACTGGAATATCGGCGCCTGCGTCATGAGTTCCGAATCCCTCGCGCCCGCGCCCGATGGCGTCCTCGCCGCCTGGGAATCCGAGAAGCAGGTTTACTTCGGCCGGATCGCGGCCGGCGCGGCGGGCATCTCCACCCCCGTAGCCGCGCCTGGCGCGCCGCAGAACCGAAAATATCCCGTAGCCATCAGCGATTCGCGCGGCGAAACTCTCTTCGCCTGGACCGAGGGCATGGCATGGAAGCGCGGCGGCGCAGTCGAATGGCAGGTTTATGATCGCGGCGGCCAGCCTGAATCCGTCTCCGGCAAACAGGATGGCGTGCCCGCCTGGAGCGTCATCACTGCCTTCGCCAAACCCGACGGCGGCTTCGTAATCGTGTATTGAAATTTCCCGTTGACCTCGGCCTCGTGCTGTCCAGCATCGCGGCCTCCGAGCTTGCCCGTCTTCGCCGGCGCTCCATCCTCGATGACGACCTCTGGTCGATCGGCCCCGATACCCGCTTTGGGGACGCCGCGCTGCCGCTCGATTCCATTGAACTTCTCTCCCTGGCTGCTGCCGTCAGCGAGATGTTCCACCTGGCGGAATCCGGCGCGGGCGACTACCTTCTGCGGTATCGCTCGATCGCCGAATGGAGGGAAATCGTCGCTCAGGCCTGGCTTTCGGAGCGCATCACGTTCCGCACCTCCGGCTCAACCGGCGAGCCGAAAAAATGCGCCCATCGGACCAGCGATCTTCGCGCCGAGCTTCAGCTTCACGCCGCCCGGTTCACGCCGCCGGAATCAGGAATGCCGGCGCGTGTCGTCTCCTGCGTTCCGGCCCATCACATCTACGGTTTCCTGTTCACCGCGATGCTGCCTTGCACGCTGGGCATTCCGGTCGTGCGCTCACGGGGCATTCCACAACTCGCGCCACGCGACCTCGTCATCGCCACCCCATATGTCTGGCGCCATATCGATCGCGCGATCGACCACTTTCCGGATCACACGTTCGGCGTCACGTCCGGCGCGCCCTGTCCGGACGACTTATTCTCTTCTCTCACCCGGAAGGGCCTTGATCTGACCGAAATTTACGGCTCGAGCGAAACCGCCGGCGTGGGCTCCCGCACCGTGGCTGGCGCTCCGTTCGAACTTCTCGCGAACCGCCCTGCCTTGCCCGAAGTTCCTGACGAAATCGAAATGGTCGCTACCCGCCGTTTCCGCGTGCTCGGCCGAAAGACGGCGCGGTTCAGGTGGCGGGCGTGAACGTATTCACTGCCCTCGTCTCGCGCAAAATCGCGGAACACCCGGAGGTCCGAGAATGCGCTATTCGCAAGATGAATGTCGATGAGGGCGAGCGATTAAAGGCGTTTATCGTGTGGCGCGATGCGCCTGTTCCAGCCGCGGAATTCGAAGCATGGCTTATCGCGAAACTCGCAGGACCCGAGCGCCCGGCCATGATTTCCAGCGGTCCCGCGCTTCCCCGCGGCGAAAGCGGCAAACTGTCCGACTGGCCCGCCTTGTCCACGCCATAGCCGCAACTACCGTCAGCATGGTAGAAAATGGTTCCCTGGGGAACCATCAACTGGCCCGAAACGGACAACAAATCCCGGTGGGCTTATTGCAGCTTCGCGATTGGCCTGGATAGTCTATTGCAAGGCTGGACAATCGGTAGCCAGCACGTTTTGTTGAGAATTCAGAGGGGATTACTCAAGCACATGCCTCGTTGGCAGCAGATTCTCGCGCTTCCGCGCACCTTTCTCGGCAGGCGTTTTCCATTCGCCGCCGCTCTCCTGGCGCTGGCGGCCGGATTCACTTGTTTCCCGGCCTTCGCGCAAGCCCCTCCGGAAAGCGGCGGCGGGGAAGCCCACCTGATCCTGCCGGATCTGAGCCAGGGCACGTTCCTCGGTACCGACGGCCGTACGCTCCTGATGATCGGGCTCGCCATTTGCGGGCTTGGCCTGCTCTTCGGTTACATCACCTACCTGCAGCTCCGTAACCTGCCTGTCCACAAATCCATGCGGGACGTCTCGGAGCTGATCTGGGAAACCTGCAAAACCTATCTCTTCACGCAGGGAAAATTCCTGCTGATTCTCGAGATTTTCATCGGCGCGATCATCCTGCTTTACTTCGGCTATTTCGAGCATTTCGAGGCCGGCAAGCTCTTTATCATTCTTCTGTTCAGCCTCATCGGCATCGGGGGCAGCTACGCCGTCGCCTGGTACGGCATTCGCGTAAACACCTTCGCCAACTCGCGCACCGCCTTCGCCAGCCTGCGCGGTACTCCCTATCCCTGCTACTCGATCCCGCTGCGGGCGGGCATCAGCATCGGCATGGTGCTGATTTCCATCGAGCTGCTGATCATGCTCTGCATCCTGCTCTTCATCCCGCGCGATTACGCGGGCCCCTGCTTCATCGGGTTCGCCATCGGTGAATCGCTCGGCGCCGCGGCGCTGCGCGTGGCCGGTGGCATCTTCACCAAAATCGCGGACATCGGCGCGGACCTCATGAAGATCGTCTTCAACATCAAGGAAGACGATGCCCGCAACCCCGGCGTGATCGCCGACTGCACGGGCGATAATGCGGGCGATTCCGTCGGCCCCAGCGCGGACGGCTTCGAAACCTATGGCGTCACCGGCGTAGCGCTCATTTCCTTCATCCTGCTCGCCGTCTCGAATCCCCTGGTTCAGGTTCAGCTGCTTGTCTGGATCTTCGTCATGCGCATCATGATGGTGATCTCTTCGGCCGGCAGCTACTTCATCAATGGAGCCATCGCGCAGTCCCGTTACGGCAACCTGCCCAAATTCAACTTCGAAGCCCCGCTCACGTTCCTCGTCTGGCTCACTTCGCTGGTTTCGATCGCTCTCACTTATCTGGTTTCTTATTTCATGATTCCGGACCTCGGCGGCGATCCGACGCTCTGGTGGAAACTTTCCACCGTGATCACCTGCGGCACCCTCGCGGGCGCGGTCATCCCTGAACTCGTCAAGGTCTTCACCTCCACCGAATCGAGCCACGTGCGTGAGATCGTCACATCCTCGCGTGAAGGCGGCGCGTCGCTCAACATCCTTTCCGGCTTTGTCGCCGGCAACATGAGCGCCTTCTGGCTCGGCTTCGCCATGCTGCTGCTCATGGGCGGCGCTTATCTCGTCAGCACCGCGGGCCTCGGCAATCTGATGGTCGCGCCCGCCGTGTTCGCGTTCGGTCTGGTGGCCTTCGGGTTCCTCGGCATGGGACCGGTCACCATCGCGGTCGATTCCTACGGCCCTGTCACCGACAACGCGCAGTCCGTCTACGAGCTTTCGCTGATCGAACAGATCCCCGGCATCTCTCAGGAGCTGCAGTCGAAATTCGGTTTCAAGCCCGATTTCGAGCGCGCCAAGGAAAATCTCGAAGAGAACGACGGCGCCGGCAACACCTTCAAGGCCACGGCAAAACCGGTGCTCATCGGCACCGCCGTGGTCGGCGCAACCACGATGATCTTCTCCATCATCGTCGCGCTGACGAACGGTCTCACCACCAACATCCAGAACCTTTCGATCCTTTACCCGCCGTTCCTGCTCGGTCTGCTGGCCGGCGGATCGATCATCTACTGGTTCACCGGCGCCTCCACGCAGGCCGTCACCACCGGCGCTTATCAGGCCGTCGAGTTCATCAAAGGCCACATCGACCTGCAGACGGTCGAGAAAGCCTCGGTGGCGGACAGCAAGCGCGTTGTCGAGATCTGCACCAAATACGCGCAGAAGGGAATGTTCAACATCTTCCTCGCGGTATTCTTCGCAACGCTCGCCTTTGCCTTCGCCGAACCGTTCCTCTTTATCGGTTATCTGATTTCGATCGCGCTTTTCGGTCTTTATCAGGCCATCTTCATGGCTAATGCGGGCGGCGCCTGGGATAACGCCAAGAAGATCGTCGAAACCGAACTGAAGCAGAAAGGCACGGCGCTGCATGCCGCCACCGTGGTCGGCGATACCGTGGGCGACCCGTTCAAGGACACCTCTTCGGTCGCGCTCAACCCGATCATCAAGTTCACTACGCTCTTTGGACTGCTCGCGGTCGAGCTTGCGGTTTCACTCTCCGCCGCCAACGGCCCGGGGCTGAGCCACGCGCTCTCGGCCGTCTTCCTGTTCATCGCGCTGGTCTTCATCTGGCGCACGTTCTACCGGATGCGGATCGAAACCGAAGCTCCGGCCGAAGCCGGCATGGCGCCCGCCCGCGCCCGCAAGCCGGCCCACGGGGATTAGCCGCGGGTTTCGCCGGCCGCTTTTTTCATTTCGGAGCCGCGTGGCCCGCACGCGGGCAAGCCGGCGGCGCATGCCCGCCAGTTATCCTGGTACTGAAATATGGCCTGGGAGAAGGAACTTACCACCGGCGCGGAGATCGCGCGCAAAGCCGGACAACTCGCGCTCAAGATTCGCGAGGGGAATATTGGGGTCGAATCCAAGTCGGACGAATCGCCCGTCACCATCGCGGATCGTGAATGCGAGAAGCTCATCGTCAGCGAACTGGAAAAAGCATTCCCGGACGATGGCGTACTCGGCGAAGAGGGCGCGAACCGCGAACCGGCGAACGGCCGCAAGTGGATCATCGATCCCATCGACGGCACGCGGGATTTCATCCGCGGTACCCGCGCCTGGAGCGTGCTCATCGGTCTTGAGCAGAACGGCAAGGTGGTCGCCGGACACGCCTACTTCCCCGCTTTCGATGAAATGTACTCCGCGGCGAAGGGCGAAGGCGCTTTCTGGAACGGCCAGCGCATGCGGGCTTCGGACGTCCAGAAAAAAAGCGAAGCCCTGCTCTGCTGCAACGGTCTCGGCTTCATGCACCGTTATCCGTTCGCGAATCAGCTTGTCGAATGGCTGCGCGACTTCTGGACCGTGCGCAGCATGGGCGGCTGTCTCGACGCCATGCTGGTCGCCAGCGGCCGCGCCGACGCGTGGCTCGAAGCGCAGGCGAAGCCCTGGGATCTGGCGCCGCTGAAGATCATTGCCGAAGAAGCAGGCTGCGTCACGTTCGATTTCGAAGGCAAGGAGACGATCTATGGCGGTAATTTCGTCATCTGCGTTCCCTCCCTGGCCGACGAGTTGAAGCGCTTCACGGCGCGCCGCTCGGAATAGAGTTTCCTTCATGAGAATTGCCGAGCTGATTGGCCTCAAGAAGTTTCGCGTGGCGGATGGTCCCGAGCCCGAGCCGCGCAAAGGCGAAGTGCTGATCCAGGTGGGCGCGGTCGGCGTCTGCGGGTCGGACATGCATTATTACGCCGAAGGCGGCATCGGCGATTCCCGCGTCAAATATCCCGTGGTGCTGGGGCACGAACCCGCGGGCACGGTCATCCGCACCGGCCCGGACGTCACCGGCATTTCACCGGGGGACCGGTTCGCGCTCGAACCGGCCATTCCCTGTCAGGCATGCGAGATGTGCCGGCGCGGCCTGCAGAACCTCTGCGACAACATGCGCTTCATGAGCTCCGGCGGCGTACCGGGTTTTTTCCGCCAGCGCGTCGTGCTGCCGGCCCACAATCTCATCCCGATCCCGCAACACATCAGTCTGGAAGTGGCGACGCTGATCGAGCCGCTCGCCGTGGTTCTGCATTCCATGAAATTCGCCTCTCTGCGGCCGGGGGAAACGGCCGCCGTGTTCGGCGCGGGGCCCATCGGACTGCTCACCATCGCGGCGCTCAAGCTGGCAGGCGCTTCCCGGATCTGGGCCGTGGAACCCGTGGCGCACCGCCGCGACATGGCGAAGCACATGGGCGCGGATGTGGTGCTCGACAAGACGGACCCGGAAAAGACCATCCTGAAGGACACCTCCAATCGCGGCGTCGATGTGGCGTTCGATTGCGCCGCGAAGAAGGGCACCGTGCGCCGCGTTGTCGCGTCGCTGGCCAAGGCGGGGAGGCTGGTCTACACGGGAATTCCTTCCGAACTCGACATTCCATTCGACGCTGTCGGGCTCCGCAAGAAGGAGCTTACGATCTACAACGTCTATCGTTCCAACCACCAGAGCGAAGCCGCGCGGGATCTTTTGGCCACGCACTCGAGGTACTTCGCTCCTCTGGTTACCCACACCAAGGCGCTCGATGACATTCAGGCCGCCTTCCTCGTCGTCGACCGGTATCAGGACGGCGTCGGCAAAATGGTGATTACAGCGGCCTGAGCGGCCGCTCTGTTCGTTTCCAGCCAGAACCGCGATATTTCCTACAGCGGTCGTCCCCGGCTTTCGATAGAATCCCCGCATAAAGCTCGGGAGGTTCTTTTTTCACAAATGAGATGGATTACGCTGCCCCTTTGCGCGCTGGCAGTCTCAGGCGTGTTGTTTGCCCAGGCGCTGGGTGAAATAGCCGGCGAAGTTCGCGACCCCGCCGGCGCCACGGTTCCCTCAGCCACCGTTACGCTGACGAACACCGCGACCAATGCGGTTCGCACGGCGACCACCAACGATTCCGGAATTTACGACTTCCCTGCCCTGCAGCCTGGGCCTTATCGCGTGCGCGTCGAGCACCCCGGATTTCAGGCCGCCACCCGCCAGGACATCGAACTGCAGGTGCAGCAAACTGCGCGCGTCGATTTCACCATGCAGATCGGCAACGCCAGTCAGGAGATCGACGTCAGCGCGTCCGCCGAGCAGTTGAATACCGACGACGCCACCGTGGGTACCGTCATCGAGAACCGCTCCGTCGTCGATCTGCCGCTGAATGGTCGGGACTATCTTCAACTGGTAGCGCTGAGTCCGAACGTGACGTCCGGCTTCTCCGCTCCCGGCCAGGCCGCGGCGCGCCAGGGCGGACAGCGCGCCAGCGAAAACTTCGCCGTCGCCGGTCAGCGTGGCGTCTTCAACTACTACACGCTTGACGGCATGGACAATACCGACGTGAATTTCAACCTGTACCTGTTCGAGCCGTCGATCGACGCCGTTCAGGAATTCAAGGTGCAGACCGGCGTTTATCCGGCCGAGTACGGCCGCGAAGCGACGCAGATCAACGTTTCCACGAAGCCCGGGACCAATGCTTTCCATGGCGCCGCGTTCGAATTCCTGCGCAACGATATCCTCGACGCCAAACAGTACGATTTCATCGGCACCGCGCCGCCGAAAACCCCGTTCAAGTGGAATCAGTTCGGATTCGTGCTCGGCGGACCCGTCTGGATTCCGCATGTTTTCAACGGCAGGGACAAGCTGTTCTTCATGTCCAACTACGAAGGCTTCCGGCTGCGAACGCAGGCGAACGGCGTCTTTACCGTTCCCACAGCCGCCGAACGCGGCGGCGATTTCTCGGCCGTCCCGAACGTGACTTTGTACGACCCGGCATCGAAGAACATCGTGAACGGATCGCCGGTCGGCTCAGTGTTCCCCGGCAACATCATTCCCGCCAGCCGGATCAGCACCGTTTCTCTGAAGCTGTTGCAGTATTACCCGCTGCCGAACATCAACACCGGCGGCATCATCCGCAACAACTATCAGGACGTCCTGCCGAATCCGCAGAATCGCGATCAGTTCACGCAGCGCATCGATTACACCGAGAACGAGAAATCGACCTGGTTCTTCCGCTACAGCTGGGATGACGAGAATTCCCTCTCCAACGGCATCTTCGAGAACGGTTCCACCGTCATCACCGGCGCGAAGCAATGGGAGCTTTCAAATACCCGGGTGATCTCGCCGACGCAGGTGAACCAGGCGCTTTTCGGGGTGAACGACTTCCACAACATCTCCGGCACGCAGCTCGGCGGGAAAGTGGACGTGGTGGATCAGCTCGGAATTCCGGGTCTTACGGCGCCGAACTCGCTGAGCTGGGGCATCCCGAATGTGGGCTTCAACAATGGAGCGCCTTACAGCGGTTTCGGCAACGCCACCAGCGCGCCATTCGTGACCGCGGATGCGGCGTTCCAGTGGGCCGATAACTACTCCTGGACCCGCGGCAAACATTCGCTGCGCTTCGGCGGAGAGGTCCGCCGCGACCGCTACAACGAATACGGCAATGAATTCTCGCGCGGCCAGTTCCTGTTCAGCGGCCAGATGACCGGCAATCCGTTCAAAAGCCAGCAGAACGGGGATGCCTTCGCGGACCTGCTGCTCGGCTACTGCGCTACCTGCGCGGACGCCGTGAACCTTGCCTTCACGCAGTTCCGCGCCACCAGTCAGGCTTATTATGCGGACGATACCTGGCGCGTCACGTCGAAAGTAACAGTCACCGCCGGCCTTCGCTATGAATTCGTTCCACCCTGGTATGACAAGAGCCAGAGCATTCTGAACACGATTGTTCCCATCATCCCCACTTTCGCCAACGATACCAATCCGGCGGATCAGCCGGTCATGTACCGCCCCGGCACGGGTAACTTCTACCAGAATTATCAGAACGTGCGCTTCGATCCCCGCATCAACACCGTACGCAGCAACCTCTATGGCGGCCGCCTCGTGCAATCCGACCCCACCAATTTCGCCCCGCGCATCGGCATCGCTTACAGTCCCACGTCAAAGTGGACCATCCGCTCCGGTTTCGGCATCTTCTACGATCAGGAGTCCGGCAATTCACGCTTCGATCTGGCGCGCGGCTGGGGCAAGATCCAGGTGAGCGGCGCGTCCAACGTGCCCGCCACCACCTACAACAACTTCATCACTTCCACCGGCTCTTACTTCCTGCTGAATCAATCGCCGAATGCGTTTGGCGTGCAGCCGAACATCAAGACGCCCTATACGGTGCAATACCTGTTCAATGTGCAGCGGGAGGTCGGAAAGAACAGCGTGCTCGAAGTCGGTTACGAAGGCACCGAAGGCCACCACCTCGAAGGTTTGCAGGATACGAATATGCCTGTGCCTTCCGGCAACGGATCGAGCGAGGCTTCGCGCTCGCCATTCCCGTACCTCGGCATCATTCAAAACGTGATTGGCCAGTACGACAGCAACTACAACGCGCTCGATGTGAAATATACCCACAGCTACAACGCGGGCGTTACTTACATCCTTGGCTACACGTGGTCGAAGTCGCTCGACGACGCGAGCGCCATCCGCGGCACATCCACCGACATTTTTCCGCAGAACAGCCTTTGCCTGCGCTGCGACTGGGGCCCTTCCGGATTCAACATTCCACAGCGTGTGGTGCTTTCCGTCCTCTACGATCTGCCTTTCGGCGCCGGCAAACGCTTTCTCAATCACGGCGGCATCGTCAACCAGATACTGGGCGGATGGCAGGCGGGATCGATCATTACGGATCAATCCGGCTACCCGATCAACCCCGCGTCCGGCGTGAATTCATCGGGTACCAACCACTACGGAGAGATCCGTTACAGCGCGACCGGGATTTCGCCGAACCAGAACAACCAGATCGCCACCACAAACGCGCGCTGGTTTAACCCCGCCGCGTTCGCGCTTCCGGTTCCCGGCAACTTCGGCAACATGTCGCGCAACGTGCTCGTCGGGCCGTCGCTGTTCAACTGGGATGCGTCGCTCCACAAGCTGTTCACCATCACGGAGCGGCAGAACATCGAGTTCCGCTGGGAGTTGTTCAATTCCTGGAATCACCCGAACTGGGGCAATCCGAACATGACGTGGGGAAGCACGAGTCTGACAACGCCCGGTCCCGCGTTCCTCACCATCACGAGCACGCAGACCAACATGCGGCAAATGCAACTGGCCCTGAAATACAACTTCTGAGCGGCGGCAGGCGGCGCGGCAGTCACACCGCGCCGCCGCGCAATACCGCTTCGTGAATCCGCAACGCTTCTTCTCCGAACAGCACGAGCGAGGCGCGGCCCAGGCTTTTCGCTCCCTCCATCAGATGCCTCCGGATTTCCCCGATCGCGATTTCGGCCCCGCCGCGCATCGGATAGCCGTAGACTCCGGTGCTGATGGCCGGAAACGCAATGGATTCCAGCCCGCGCTCTTCGGCCATCGCAAGGCAGACCCGATAACAGGAGGCCAGCAGTTCGGCCTCGCGCCGCCCGCCGCCGCTCCAGACCGGCCCAACCGTGTGAAAGATGAATCTGGCCGGCAGAAGACCCGCTCCGGTGGCCACCGCCTGGCCCGTTGGGCACGTTCCAATCCGCGCCTGAATGGCATCCAGTTCACGGCGCATCTCCGGGCCCGCCGCACGATGAATCGCGCCATCCACGCCACCACCGCCGGCAAGATGCGAATTCGCCGCATTCACGATCGCGTCGGCCTCCACGCGCGTAATGTCGCCCTGCTCGATTTGAAGAATCTTTCCGGCTTCAGACCGCCAGATCATCTCAGCCTGGAACCGGGTCCTCTACCGCCAAAGGAAATAATCCGCATTCGAGCCAGACATCCGGCATCACGTTCTGGACCAGCCATAAGGAATCGATAAGAAATCCTCTTTCTCCCTTGTAGCCGGCCCATTCGTCAGCGGCCAGGCGGCGCAGGTTTTCAACCGAATCGGCCGGAATATCCTGGGCGAGCGTGATGTGCGGGTGATAGGGAAAGGCAGTCCGGAACTGCAGATCGCCGCAATCGAGCGCGCAATTGAGAGCGCGCAGATCGGCATCCCCCTGCGCCACGCTCAGATAGATGACATTCGAGACCGGGAACACCCTGATTTCGCCCAGTTGCACGCGGAATGGGCTCACGTCCCGGAGCTCAGGCGCGAGCCGAGCCTTCACCACTTCCAGATCCGCCTCGACCGGCCGTGGCGGCAGAATCGTGACGTGCGCATGTGGTTTCGATGTCGGCGTCAGGCGGATACGCAGGTTATCGAGAAAATCGCAAAGCGGAGCGGGCACATAACTCACCAGCGCAAACTGGCTTACGGTCCGCCCATCCCCTCGGGCAGTCGGCATTTCTGTACTTCATTTTAATGCTGGACCTCTGCGGCGGAGCGCCGCGGGCGAAAACAGCCAGTCCGAAGCGGTCGAGGCATGCCGGGGCGGCGGATTTACGCCACCGCCGGGGGGAGATGCGTGCGGGCGATCTCGATCTCCCGGCGCAGTTCGCCGAGCAGGGGGCCGAAAGGAACCCTGCGGTCCTGGCGGAGCCGGTTCAGACGCTGCTCAATATCCAGGATGATCCGGTCGGCGTCTTCGAGCGCGCGCATCGCGTTCTCGCGATCGCCGGCCTCGCAGCCGGCTTCCGCCAGATCCACCAGCCCGAATCCGATCTCGCAATCCGCTTCCACGAAATCGACTGCCATCCGATCGGACAGTCCTGGTCCGATTACACTTGACACGATGCCTCCGGAGCGTCTCGATTGTATAAGGATTCGGGCCCGGATGTAAGGGGCCGGCAATCCGCGGGCGGGATCGGGACAGGCAAGGCGGGAACCGGCAGCCCGTGTGTTACCATTTTTATTTCCCGGAACATTGTCATGCCTAAACTGAAGACACACAAAGGTGCGTCTAAACGGTTCAAAAAGACCGGGACGGGTAAGGTGGTGCGGCAGCATGCTTTTGCGCGCCACATCCTCACGTCCAAGACGCGCAAACGCAAGAACAAGCTGCATCGCTCGGTCGTCGCCGATGACGCGGACCAGGCCACGCTGCAGCGCATGTTGCCTTACTAAGGCAGCCGCGGGGTAGCGGAACAGCGCACAAACGTTCCACCTAGGACGCCATTGTGCGCAGTTCGAACAGAAGCGGCAGACGGAGCCACCGCACGTGCCCGATCAGCCGCAAAACTGAAGTAACTTACCAGGAGAAGAAACGTGCCCAGAGTAAAACGTGGTACCAAACGCCGTCAGAATCGCGCCAAAACGCTTGAGCGCGCGTCCGGTTTTTTTCTAACAAAAAGCAAACTGCACCGCGCCGCGCAGGAAGCGGTTGAGCGCGCGCTCAAGTTCGCCTATGTCGGCCGCAAGAACAAGAAGCGGGATTATCGCTCGCTCTGGATCGTGCGCATCGGCGCGGCCGCCCGCGAATCCGGCCTCTCCTACAGCAAGCTGATGCACGGCCTGAAGCTCGCGGGGATCACCCTGGATCGCAAGGTGCTCGCCGAGACCGCCACGGCCGATCTCGCGCAGTTCGCCACTCTTGCCGAGCAGGCGAAAACCGCACTGGCCGCCGCCGAAAAGTAAGCCGAGGATTTCCCGCACACCATGGCTTCCATGCAGCAGCAACCCGAAGTGGACACGCTCGCCGGCCTCGAAGAGCGAATCCAGAGGGCCGTCGCTCTCGTGAATCGGCTCCGCCAGGAGAAGGACGGGGCGTTGAAGGATCTGGCCGAAACGCGGTCGAATCTGGAGCAGTCGCAGCAGGAAAACGAGCGGCTGAACACCGAACTCGAGGAGATGCGCGAAGAGCGCCGCCAGGTTCGCGCCCGCATCGAACGGCTCCTCGGCCACATCGACCAGCTCGGCGCGGCCTGATCGCTAAAGGCCGCGTCCGCGCGTAGAATGAGGACAGCGCGCCGTCCTCGATGCCCGACGCAAAAAAATCAGTTCGTGTTCACATCTTCAACCAGAGCTATACGCTGCTGGCGGAGGGTGACGCGCGCGACGTCGAGGAAATCGCAGGCGAGGTGGATGAACTGATGACCTCCATCGCCGGCCGGACTTCTTCGGGCGATCCGGCCCGTGTTGCTGTGCTCGCCTGCCTGCACCTGGCGGACAAGCTGCGCGCCGCGGAAAAGCAGCTTCGCGATTATGCGGACAAATCCGAGAAAATAGCCAGCCTGCTCGAAGAGGCTTTCCTCGAAACGCCTAATTCAACCGGCGTTTGACGTCGATATTCAGCCGCTTGATCTTCTGGTTCAGCGTGGAAAGCGGCACGCGTAACGCCTCCGCCGCCTCGGTCTGGCTCCAGTTGAACCGCTCCAGATAATCGATAATCGTGCGGCGCTCGAAATCGGCCACGATTTCCCATAGGGAAGCATCGGCCGGCAGGGCGCCGTTCTCATTGCGGCGAATGCGGATGCCGCCCGCGTGCAGAAGGTAATCCGGCAGCACGTCGAGCGGAATCAGCGATGCGGACGCCAGAACCACGGCGCGTTCCACGATATTTTCCAGTTCCCGCACGTTGCCGGGCCAGTTGTGGTCGAGCAGCAACTGCATCGCTTCGGGATCGAAGCGCAGCGTCGTCTGGCCGTTCGGGCCGAGGAATTTGTCGTTTTCCCGGCTGAATTTTTCAAGGAAGTGACTGGCGAGGATCGGAATATCTTCGCGCCGGTCGCGCAACGGGGGCAAGTTGATGTTGATGACGTTCAGCCGGTAATAGAGATCCTCGCGGAATTTCTTCTCCTCCACCATCTTCCGCAGGTCGGCGTTGGTGGCGGCCAGAATGCGGACATCCACCTTGATCACGTCGTTCGATCCGAGCGGCGTGAACTCCTTTTCCTGAATCACGCGCAGCAGCTTTGCCTGGATTTCCGGTCCGATGGTGCCGACTTCGTCAAAGAAAATCGTGCCCTTGTGCGCCACTTCGAACGCGCCTTTTTTGTTCTGCACCGCGCTGGTGAAGGCGCCTTTCACATGCCCGAACAGCGTCGATTCGAGCAGTTCGGTGGGCAGCGAGCCGCTGTTTACCGGAACGAACGCATGGTCCACGCGGGGCGAATTGGCGTGAATCGCCTTGGCGATCAATTCTTTTCCCGTGCCCGTTTCCCCGGTGACCAGGATGGTCGAGCGGCTGGAGGCGACCTGCGTCACCAGATCGAGCACCCGCAGCATACGCTCGCTTTTGCCGACGATATTGGGGAAGCTGTAGCGCTGCTTGAGCGCCCGCTTGAGCTGCGTATTCTCATCGATCAGCCGCTGCCCGGCGATGACGCGGTCGATTTCGATCAGCAGCTTCTCGTTGTCCCAGGGCTTCGGCAGGTAGTCGTTCGCGCCCAGTTTTACGGCCTGAACCGCGGCTTCCACGGTGCCGTAAGCCGTGATCATGAAAATGGGCGTATGGCGGTCGCGTTCGCGGATATCGCGGAGCACTTCCATGCCGGATTTGTCCGGCATCATGAGATCGAGCAGCACCAGATCGTAGGCCCTGGATTCGAAACGCCGCTCCCCTTCCGTGGCGTTCTGGGCCAGATCCACCTGGTAGCCTTCCAGATCGAGCAGCGCCTCGAGGCTTTCGCGAATCTCCGCTTCGTCATCGATGACGAGAATGCGGCCTTTGGCGGCCGCCGCCACTCTGTCGCGCGTCGCCATCATCAGGCGTGTACCGCCTTTCTTATGGCCGGGAATTCGAGGTGAAAGCGCGTACCTTCATTCGGCCGCGAGATCGCCTCAATCGATGCGCCGTGCTCCTGCACGATTCCGTACGTTACCGAGAGTCCCAGGCCCGTGCCCTTCTTTGCCGACTTGGTGGTGAAGAATGGATCGTAAATGCGGCTCAGATGCTCGGGCGAAATGCCCGATCCGGTGTCCTCCACATCCACTTCGATCGCGCCGCTTCCGCTGCGGCGCGTGGAAACGGTGATTACGCCGCCCGAAGGCATGGCGTCGCGCGCATTGATAAACAGGTTCAGGAAGACCTGCTGCAGCTTTCCCGCGTTTCCCTTCACCGGTTCGAGCGCGGGATCGAGATTCTTTTTCACTTCGATCATCGCCTTTTTGAGTTGATGCTCCAGCAGAGATAACGTTTCTTCGATTACGCGGTTGAGCTGCACGTCGGCCAGCTCGCTCGTCGAAGTACGGGAGAAGTTCAGCAGTGAATTGACGATTTCGCTCGCGCGGAACGTCTGGCGCGCGATTTTCTCGAGCATGCGGGACTTCTGCTCATCGTCGGCCACCTGCTTGGCGAGCATCTGCGCGTAGGTGGAGATGACGGCAAGCGGCGTGTTGACTTCATGCGCCACGCCCGCGGCAAGAAGGCCGATACTCGAAAGCTTGTCCGCCTGCACGAGGCGGCGTTCGAGTTCGGCGCGGTCGGTAATGTCGTCGAAAATGACGAGGCGGCCAATCTGCTGGGAATCGCGCGAAATGAGCGGCGCGATGGCCACATTCATGGTCCCTTCGCCGCGCGGCGTATCGACGGCGAATTTGTCCAGATGGTGGATGGTCATTTCGCCGCGCGTGCGCGCCAGTTGTTCCACCAGCGGAGCCGGCAAAAGTTCGGAAAGCGTGCGGCCGACTGCGTCCTCGCGTACGATCCCGCTCAACCGCTCCATCTCGGCGTTCCAGCTCTCGACCCGGTCGTCGAGCCCCACCGCGAGAATGCCGACGTTGATCGATTCGACGATGTTCTCGCTGAACTCTTTCAGGCGCTCGTACTCGTCCACCTTCTCGCGCAGCGAGCGATAAAGACCGATGTTGTCGATCGCGATGCCAACGTAGTTGGTGAGCGTCTGCAGCAGTTCGACGTCTTCGGTCGAGAGGAATTCGCCGGTTTCGGTGCGGCTCACGCCGAGCCAGGCCGAGACGCGGCCGCGGACCGTGCATGGCAGGTAATAGTTGAGATCGAGATCCGCGATGGTGCTGCGCATGTTCGCCGGCCAGGACTGAGCCACCGCGTCGAGGTGATACCTTGTGCGCTCGAAAAAGATATAGGGAGCGTCGTGCGGGTGATCGAGGAAGCTCAGCTCCAGTTTCCCCGGCGAATCGATGGGACGCGCGCTCGACCCCATGGACATCCCCAGCTTCCATTTCGCCTCCCGGTCCGGCAGAAAGAACGCGACGTGCCGGATGGAGAGCGTCTGCATCAGCCGGTCGGCCACCGATTGCAGCATGTGGTCGAGTTCGGTTTCCGAATTGAGCTCTCTGGCGAACTCGATCAGGGTGCGGCGGTAATCGTACCGGTCGCGGTAAAAATAGCGGTCGAGGCGCTCCTGAATCCAGTTGCGAATCGGCTGGAAAAGGAACGTGGCCACCAGCATCACCGTGATGAGCCAGAAGTTGCCGAGATCCTTGAAGTTCTTCTGAACCGCGCTGCCGACGCTGAACACGATGGCGTAAAAAGCGGCGAGCACGCAGAGTGTGGCTAGCGTGTAGGCGTATCCGCGGCGGAAGATGATATCGACGTCCATCAGCCGGTACCGCACGATGGCGTAGGCGATGGTGAGCGGAACCAGCGCCAGCGTGACCACCGCATAGTTCATGTACTGGCTGACCGGGAAACCGGCGACGTAAGGAATCGTGTTCAGGATGGCGAACGGCCCGATGCCGAAGATCACGCCATTGCGCAACCACTTGAGCTGCTGGCGGACGACCGGATCGTCAGCGCGCCGCCAGGCTGATATCAGGACGAAGCCGCTCAGGACGTAATACGCGGTCCAGAGCCCCATCCAGGAACGATCGAGCGCGTCGCGATCGGAAATCAGCGAGGAGCCGGGCGTGGCGAGCAACCCCAGGGCGAAGCCGAGATGGACCAGAAGGAGAATAGCCCCCGGCACGTAAATCAGAGGGGCCATCCAGCGGCGGTACCAGGAGCGGGGTTCGGGGAACGTGGCGCAGAAATGCAGGAACAGCGCCGGCGAGAGCCATCCCGCCGCGACGTTGCCCCAGTAGATCACCTGATCGAAGGCGTTCAGCTTACCGGTGTAGTGGAAGCAGGACAGGATGAACGAAGTCAGGCAGAAGACATAAAAATGCCGGGCCTTATAGGCGCTGCCGCGGCGAATGTAGATGAAAAAACCGATTCCCAGATAGACGACGCCGACCAGATACTGCCAGGTGATGCCGAACCCCCGTTGTGCGGCTCGCACCGTGAGCGTGACGGGAACATCCACGCCAGACCGGCGGACCACGTAACGCACCTGCCTCCATGCGCCCGCGCCGGCCAGTATCCGTGGCACGTCGTTCACATCCGTGATGTGGTTTCCCTGAATGCTTTCGAGAACATCTCCGGCGCGGATTCCGGCAAATTCCGCCGCTCCGCCGGGATCGAGCCGAGCCGCGATAACCCGGCCCGACCGTTCCATCCACGCCGCGCCGTCGTCCGGCAACGGAAATCTGTGGATCTGCTGAAAGTTCAGGGCGGCCGCAATAGCGGCCGCGACCGTCACGACGGTCAGTATGGCCGTCGAGAACTGGAATTTGAGTTCCTGAAGCATTCAGCCCATGTGTGCGCCGACACTCCCATGGCGCACTCCCGTTTGTTGCTTAAATGCAGTTACGTGACCAGAGATTTCCACCGCATGCCGAACGACGCCGTTGAAAACAATGGGGTTGCCACGCACACCGAAATACCTGCTTCCAAATTTGGAATCAGCCACTCCGAACAGGGGGTTGGAATCCCTTCTTTAGAACCTGTCCGGCCAGCTTACACCTGGCAACCGGGCCTCAGCTTCCGTAACCACTCGGCGAAGGTGGCTGGCGCTTCCATGGTGGAAAGACGGCTTTGGCGCACGAGCGCCCAGTCATCGAAGCGACCCGAGGATTTGATCTCCTTCAGCGTAACCGGGGGCTCCACGCGGCAACGGAATCTGAAACCGGCGACAGCAAGTTTGGGTTCGTTCGGATCGGCTCTGCCGGGCGAGATGACGTCCGCCACGCCGACCACGGCGGCATCGCTCATGCTGTGGTAGATAAAAACGCGGTCCCCGGTCTTCATCTCCCGTATGGCCTTGAGCGCCTGGGGATTGCGGACTCCATCCCAAACGGTTTCGCCGTCCCGCTCGAGTTGTTCGACCGAATACGTCTCCGGGTCCGTTTTTGCGAGAAAATACCTCATAGCACGCTCGACTACCTCCGGCACAAAGGTCAGTATAGTCTTGATGGCGGTCGACCCTGTTACGATCGAACGAGTATTATGAACCCCAGGATACTGGTGGTCCTCACCGGTCTTGCCCTTTTGTGCGCCGCGATCGCGCAAGGCCAGCAGACGTCGCCAACAGACAAGGCGCCGCCCGATAAGGCGGCTGTCGCCAGCAGTGGTACCGAGCCCGGCTCGGGCCAGGCTGCTGGACCCAGCGTTTCTGTGGGACCCGATCAGGTGCGGCCCGCAAATGCGCAAAACGAACCCAACACGGCTCCGGCCGGCCAGCCGGCCGCAAGACCGGCAGGCGGCCCGGCAGAGCCCGTTCCAAACCCGAACTCGCCGAAACGCGCTGCTTCGAAGCTGCCCCCGCAAGCTGCCGGTCCGATGAACGGAGATGCCCACCCTTACATCGTTGGCCCACTCGACGTACTCGAAATCCGGGTGTGGAACGATCCGAAGCTGAGCGGAATGTATCCGGTGCGCCCGGACGGGATGATTTCGATTCCGCTGATCGGCGAAATGCGCGCCGACGGGCTCAGCGTCCCGGCGCTCAGCGACGCGCTGAAACAGCGGCTGAACTCGGTGATGAACGATCCCGAGGTGAATATCCAGGTCGCCAAGATCAACAGCAAGCGGGTTTTCGTATTCGGGGGCGTAATGAAACCGGGCGAGATGCCGCTTTACGAGAATATGACCGTGCTCGATGCGCTTTCCAACGTGGGTTTCAAGGATTTCGCCAATCCCAAGAAGATCACGATCATGCGCGGCAATCAGATTTTCCACTTCAATTACAAGGAAGTGAGCAAGGGCAAGCACATGGAGCAGAACATTTACCTGCAGAACGGAGACCGGATTTTCGTTCCTGAATAGGGCGAGAGACAGAAATCATGACTGCCGCCCCAGCCACCAATTACGTTACGATCGCCCGGCGCAACCTCGATCTGGAGGACTACATCGATATTGCCCGGCGGCATGTGGGCTGGATTCTCGGTCCTGCCTTCGCCGGCCTGGTGATTTCGATCGTGGTGGCGTTCGTTATTCCCAACACCTACGTGTCGAGCGCGGAGATGGAGATCACGCCCGCGCAGGTTTCGAGCAATCTGGTGCCGGCCGCGGTGACGCAGCAGCTCACCGACCGCATCATCTACATGGAGAATCAGATCCTGAGCCGGTCGAATCTCTCGCAGATGATCCAGGACCCCCGGCTCGATCTTTATAAATCGAAACGCGCGAAAGAACCTCTCGACGACGTGATCGACCAGATGCAGAAGGACATCCGGATCGAGATGAAGGGGATGGACGAAAACGGAAACCGGCACGCTTCGGCCTTCCAGATTTCGTTCTCCTACCCGGACCGCGTGAAGGCGCGCGACACGGTGGCCGCGCTGGTGACGGCGTTCGACAACGCGAATGCGAAGGCGCAGCGGCAGGCGCAGGCAACAGTCAGCGGATTCACCAACCAGCAGGTAGCGCAGGCGAAGGCGGATCTGGACAAACTCGACCAGACGCTGACGCGATTCCGCATGGACAACCCGGGCCGGCTGCCCGAGCAGTCCACGATCAACATGTCCGAGCTGAGCACGCTGACCAATCAGCTGGGCGCAACCAACGACGCGCTCAACCGGCTGGCCGAGAACAAGGCCACGCTGCAGACGCGGCTGCAGACGGTGAACGCGCAGATCGAGAATTACCGGCTGTTCCAGCAGACTTCGTCAGATTATGGAACGCCGGTGGCGGAGCAGAATGACCGGCTCCTGCAGTTGAACAAAACGATCACCGAGATGGAGTCGCAGCTGGCGATTCTGCGCAAGACGTTCAAGGACAGCTATCCGGACGTCCGTGAATACCAGCAGCGAATTCAGGTGCTGCGGGCCGAGCGCGACGATCTGCAGAAGAAACAGGACGCCGCCGAACGCCGGCGCGAGGAAGAGATCACCGCCAGCAAAAAGAACGCGGAGAAGCTGAACCCATCGAATCTGGGCCTCGCGCAGCGCATTACCGAACTGAGAGGCGAAGCGGCGCAGATCGAAACGGCGATCAAGCTGTGCGACAACGACATTGCCGCGCGCACCAGGGCGCAGGCGCAGATTTCGCGTGAAATCGACACTTACAAAGGGCGTCTCGCGGCGACTTCGGGGATCGAAGCGCAGTATCAGGAAATGCTCCGCCAGGAACAACTGGCGAGCCAGAAGTACCAGGAAATGCTGCGCAAGCAGCAGATTGTGGATGAGAACGGAGATCTCGTCCAGCGCGAAGCGGGCGAGCAGCTGACGGTGCTCGATCCGGCGTCGCTGCCGGAAAAACCCGACAAGCCGAACCGGCTGGTCTATATCGGCATGGGTTTTCTGGCGTCGTTGTTGATCGGGCTGGCGCTCGCGGGAGTTCAGGAGGCCCGCGATACGTCGCTCAAGAACCTGAAGGACGTGAGGGCGTACACGAACCTGCCCGTGCTCAGCAGCATTCCGCTGCTCGAGAACTCGGGTATGGCAAAGCGGAAGAGGCGCGTGGCGTATCTCGCGTGGTCGGCGGGAATGATTGTGGGGGTGGTTGCGGTAACCGCCGCTCTCTACTATCACTACTTCTTGGCCGGATGAGGAAGCAGGCGCGGGCTTTTCGCGTGCGCCTGACGGAAAGAAGACGCGCAGACGGAAGATCTGCGTCATAAAAAAAGGCCAAAATGAGCCGAATACACGATGCTCTTCGGAGGGCAGAAAAATTTCCCGAGGCCGCTGAGGCGCCGGACGCCGGGGCGGAAATCACTGCGGAAGAAGCGATTGCGTACGTACCCGAGGCGGATGTGGAACTCGCGTACCCTGCGCCCGTGGAACTTCCGGTTGCGACTGCGCCGCATATGGTCAGCCGGGGAGAAGCGAAATCGCCCGACGTCGAATGGCGAACTCTGCTGACGCGGTGTCCGGTGGTTCCTTTCGCGCCGGCGAACGAGGGGCATCTGTTCGACTCCAGCCGGCCGCAGGAAGCTCCATCGGAGGAATTCCGGATTCTGCGGACACGCCTGAATCACATGCAGACGAGCGACAACCTGCGCTCGATCGTGATCACCAGTCCCTCGCCGGCGGAAGGCAAGACGTTCGTGGCGTTGAATCTGGCGCTGGCCGAAGCGCAACTGGAAACGCCGGTACTCCTGATGGATCTCGATCTGCGCCGTCCCACAGTGCACGATCTGCTGCAGATCCGGCGCGCGCCCGGTTTTTCCGATTTCGTGCTGGGTCAGGCGCCGCTTGACGCCTGCCTGCGGCGCATCGAGGGCAGCAATCTTTACGTGATGCCGGCCGGCACGCTAGCGCGGAATCCCCTGGAACTGCTGAATATGCGGCAGGTCCGGGTGCTGCTGGACAACCTGCGAAAGGTTTTCGGGTGGGTGATCATGGACACGCCGCCGCTGCTGTTCTCGGCGGATGCGAACCTGATGGCGACGCTCACCGACGGGACGATTCTGGTGGTGCGGATCGGCTCGACGACTTACGACAACGTGGTGCGGGCCATGCAGTCACTGTGCGAGAACAACGTGCTCGGCATCGTGGCGAACGGCGCGCGCGCGGGCGAACTCTACAGCAAGTACACGTATTACTACCAGCGCACGGGGGCGGAGAACGGCGAAGTGGAGCCGGCGTCCGCTGAATAAGTAAACTTTCCGGGCCTCCAGCCGGTCGAGCGAACGGATCAGACGCGCACGGCAATCTGGTTCGATTCGAGCACAGGGGCGTCGGGCCGCGCCGCTGTCAGCCTGATCCGGTACTCGCCTTTCGCGCGCATGTCGAATATCGAGCCGACAGGGATTTCCGTCTCGACAGGCTGACCCGGCGCGAGGTCGAGCGTGACGCCGCGCGGGTGGCGCTCCGGCTTCAGGAGTTCACGGCCAAAAGGCGTGAGAGCGGCAGGCGAGCCATCCGGCCGCGTTACTCCGATCGAATAGAAAATCAGCCAGGCCGGGATGCTGAAGCGCTGCCTTGCGTCCGAAACATTTCGCAGCACGGCGGAGACGGAGGGCAGCTGATCCGGATCTTCCTTCGGGATCTCACGAATCGACACGGCAAGCCCGCCCGCCGGCGTACCCCATTCGCGATTCGTCAGATCGATCGTCTTCGGAGGATCGTCACGGACGCTGAGGCCGAGCTTCGCGAACCAGTCGAGAGTGCCGCGCAGGATACCTATTGCCACATCTCCTGGAGCACGCGCCCCACCGAACCGCTCGGCTCCTCGACTCCGACGATCGCGGCGAGCGTGGGCGCGATGTCGTTCACCGTAATTTTCCCGTAATACTTGCCGGCGTGAACGCCCGGTCCCATGAAGATCACCGGAACATGCGTGTCGTAGCTGAAAGGAGTACCGTGGGACGTGCCGGTGGCCTCGTAGATATAGAACGCGTCCGGAATGACAATGATGTCGCCCGAACGCTTGCGGTAAAAGCCATTGCGCACCGCCGTGCTGATGTAATCGTCGAGCACGCGGCCGTTCAGGAGGTCTTCGCGCGTATACACGCGGAACACATGCGGCATCCTGCGAGCCGCTTCGGCGGCGGTGCGCTCCACGTCGGCTTCATTCAGTCCTTTGGAGGCGATCAGTTCCGTGTTGAGGTAAGGAATCGGGCCGGCTGTGCCAACGATCCACCTGCCTTCGCCATATTTCGCAACCATGGCATCGTTCATGGCTTTGAGCAGCGCGGGCTCGGAATTGCGGCCGCCGATCATGTGCCGGCCTTCGTTCACTTCCGGAACCGGAGCAACGCCGTGGTCGGCCGTCATCACGAAGAGTACGTTGTCCATGCCCACTTCGCGATTCACGGCTTCGAACAGCTTGCCGAGTTCGCGATCGGTGCGGATGGCCATGTCGCGGACCTCGGGAGAGTCCGGTCCCATGGCGTGGCCGACGTAGTCGTTCGAGGAGAAGCTGACGGCCAGGATGTCGGTTCCCGAATGATGGCCGAGGCGCTCGGCTTTGAGCGCGTGCTCAGCGAAATCCTCGATCATTTCGTTGCCCCAGGGGGTGGCCTCGAGCGAGCGGCACTTCGGAACGCCATTGGCCGCGGCAGTGCCCATGCCGCAGAACGGTTTCGCGCCGGGCTGGCGGTCGATCGGATACCAGGCCGCATTCACGGCGCGGGCGGAAGGCTTGTCGCGATTGACCTCTTCCACCCAGGCGGGCAGAGTTTCCTTGTAATAAGTGCTGGTGACCCAGTGGTCGGATTTGTCGTCGAACCAGTAGGCGCCGTCCGCCATGTGGCCTACCGGAAGGATGGCGGCGCGATCTTTTATGGAAATCCCGATCACTTCAGACTGCTGGCCGGACATCTTGATCTCGTCGCCCAGGGTGCTGACGAGCAGGCGGCGCGGCGAAGAACCGGTGGCGCCAGGAGCGCCGCCGACCAGTTTCGTATCCGGGTCCGAGACGCTCGTTACCGTCCTGCCGGTTTCGCGGTCGAACCATTCATTGCCGACGATACCGCTGATCGAGGGCGTGGCGCCGCTCAGAAACGTGGAATGGCCGATGGCCGTAACCGTAGGGAAATGCACGTGATGAGCGTCTTCGAACACCGCCCCTTCGGTGAGCATCTTCCTGAAGCCGGAAGTGTAGGAGGACTGGAAGCGGGAAAGGTAATCGTAACGGAACTGGTCCACCACCACGGCGAGGATCAGTTTCGGTTTTTTCGGCGGCGGGGCCGGCGTGAAGGCGACGCACGAATACCCGAGAAACAGCAGGACTGCAAGGACGCGTTTCATCGTTTTCCTTCCATTATGTCCGCAGCGGCCCTGCCGAGGGTTGCACGGGCATTACGAGGCAGGTTTTTCGACCGTTGTATCAAATCTTCCGGCGCTATACTGAAAATTCAGAGGTAATATGCACAAGTACGGGAAGTTCGCGATTCTCATCGCGATCATCGTCGGCGCTCTCCTGTGGCTCGCGACGGCGGGAATCGGCAGTTCTCAGACTTACTACAAGACGATCTCCGAACTCCAGAAGATGGGTTCGACCGCATCCGCGAGAACCGTTCGCGTGGGCGGCGACATTCAGGCGAATTCGATCGTGCGGCAGGGCAGCGTGGTGAAGTTCAATCTTGTGCAGGACAGCCGCGTTCTGCCGGTGATGTATGACGGGCGCGATCCTTTGCCGGACACCTTCAAAGACGGCGCGCAGGCGCTCGCCGGAGGGCGCATGGGCGCCGACGGCGTGTTCCACGCCTCCGAGGTCCAGGCCAAGTGCGCTTCGAAGTATGCGCCGAAGCCGGGCGCAGCGCCGGATCAGCTGCAGAAGAAAGCCGCCGAAGCGGTTCGCTCCAGTCTTTAAGGTAGCCACCGCGTCTTCAGGAGATTCATAAGATGGAAAACGTAGGCGCTCTCTCGCTGATTCTGGCGTTTTGCATTTCGCTGTACGCCGTAATCGCCAGCATCGTGGGGAAGGTGAAGCGCAGGCCGTTCCTCGCGCTTTCGGGCGAAAGGGCGGTGCTGGCCGTATGGGTTCTGGTTTCCACCGCGGTCGGCATTCTGCTGTATGCGCTGATGACGGGCGATTTCCACCTTGCCTACGTCGCGTCGCACACGGACCGGGCGCAGCCGCTGTTTTACAAGTTCGCCGCATGGTGGGGCGGGCAGGAAGGCTCCCTGCTGCTGTGGAGCTGGCTGCTCGCGACATACGCGGCCGTGGTGGTGATCACGAACCGGAAGCGCAACCGGGCGCTGCTGCCGTGGGTGGTGGCGGTAATTTCGTCGGTCCAGTTCTTTTTCCTGATTCTGAATGCATTCGTCGCGAGCCCGTTCCAGGTGCTGGCTTCGGATCACGTGATCGTATCGGTACCCGATGGCATGGGGCTGAACCCGCTGCTGCAGTACTGGGCGATGGTGATTCATCCGCCGTTCCTGTATCTCGGCTACGTCGGGTTCACGGTGCCTTTCGCCTTCGCGATGGGGTCCCTGATTACGCGAGCGCCCGGCGAAAGCTGGATACACACGACGCGCCGCTGGACGCTGGTGACGTGGATGTTCCAGAGCATCGGAATTTGCCTCGGTTCCGGCTGGGCTTACCACGTGCTCGGCTGGGGCGGTTACTGGATGTGGGACCCGGTGGAGAACGCGTCACTGCTGCCGTGGCTGAGCGGCACGGCGTTCCTGCACTCGGTGATGATGCAGGAGAAGAAGGGAATGATGAAGGTCTGGAACATGGTCCTCATCGCCGCCACCTTCTTCCTCGCCATCTTCGGGACCACGCTGACGCGTACGGGCCTGGTGAGTTCGGTGCATGCGTTCGCCGAATCGCCCATCAAGACCTATTTCGTTTCATTCCTCGGCATCGGGATCGCCGCGACGGTCTGGCTGATTCTGGACCGCCTCGATTACCTGAAGAGCGAGGCGGAGCTCGAGAGCGTGGTGTCGCGCGAATCGAGCTTCCTGTTCAACAACCTGATTCTGCTGGCCAGCTGTTTCGCGGTGCTGTGGGGAACGCTGTTCCCGGTGATCACCGAGAAATTCGGCAGCGAGAAGATCAGCCTGGGTCCGGAATGGTTTGACCGGCTGATGGTGCCGATCGGGCTGTTTCTGCTGTTCCTGACGGGCGTCGGTCCGCTGTTCGCATGGCGGCGCACTTCAATGGAGAGCCTGCGCAAGAACTTCATGTGGCCGGGGCTCGGGATGCTGATCGTGGCCGCGGCGCTGTTTGCCGGCGGGATGCACAACCCGTATTCGATCATTTCGCTCGGCTTCTGCTTCTTCGTGGCGGCCACCATATTCATGGAGTTCTTCCGCGGCGCGCACGCCATCAGCGAGAAGACGAAAGTCGGTTTCGTGCCGGCGGTAATCGAGCTGACGCACCGCAATACGCGGCGCTATGGCGGGTACCTGGTGCACATGGGCGTGGTGCTCATGTTTATCGGATTCAGCGGCGCGCCGTTCGACCAGAAGGCGATCGGCGAAGTCCCGAAGGGCGGCTCGATGCAGGTGGGCGCGTATACGCTGAAGGTGGTGGACATGACGGAATCCGAGAAACCGGATTACGTCGAAGACACGGCGATCCTGCAGGTTTTCAAGAACGGCAGGGATCTGGGGACGCTCGAGCCCGCGCGGCGCTTTTACAAGGCGCAGCAGCAGGCGACGGCCGAGGTCGGATTGCGGCCGCGGCTCAACGAGGATCTCTACATCAACTATGCCGCAAGTCAGGGTGGCAAGGCCACGCTGCAGGCGTATGTGAAACCGCTGGTGAACTGGATCTGGATTGGCGCCGTGGTGCTGGTTTTCGGCACGCTGATCGCTCTGGTGCCGAGCAAAGTCGCGCGGTCGTATCCGCGCACGGAAGTGGTGGGGATCGCAAAGAAAAATGCGCCGGTTGAAGCGTAGGTTTTCGTTCCTGCCCGCACAACGCATCGCGCGGGTGTTGGCTTGTGTGCTCCTTGCGGTGCTGGCGCTGGCGCAGTCGGAAAGCCAGATCGAAAGCGACGAGGTGAAGCGCGTCGGATCGCATATCACCTGCCAGTGCGGCTGCGCCGACAATCTGAACTGCAACATGTCGGGCGGCCAATGCCATTTCTGCAAGCCCGCGCGCACGAAGATTTTCGAAATGCAGAAGGCCGGGATGAGCGATTCGGCGATCATCGCGAGCTTCGTGAACCAGTACGGCGCATCCGTCCTGCGGCACGATCCGAATTCGTTCTTCTGGCTGATCCCGTATGTGGGGCTCGCGCTGGGGCTGGTGATTCTCGGGTTCATCGTTCGCCGGTGGGCTCGGCGGCCGCGCCCGGCGACGGCGGCAGGGCCCGCGGCGGAAGACGATCCCACGTATATGCGCTACAGAGACGCGGTGGAGAAAGATCTTTCGAGGCTGGAACAGTAGCGTGGAAGCGAGTCTGATTTTTGGCGGACTGCTGGGCGCGCTTGCCATCGGCTTCCTGCTGTTCATCCGCACACAGGATCTGCCACCGGCCGCGCCTGTTTCGCCGTTCCAGCATCTGGACGAACGCAAGGCGGCCATTTATGAGAGCCTGCGCGATTTGCAGTTCGAATACCGGCTGAACAAGCTTTCCGACGCCGATTACCAGGCGACGAAGCTCGAGCTGCAGAAGGAACTGGCGCACGTGCTGGCGGAAACGGACAAGATCAAGGCGACCCTCGCCGCATCCGGAAAGGCGCCGCAGCCGGTGGCAATTCCGGCGAAGGCGGCCGCCGCGAAGAAAAGCGTCTGCCCCAGCTGCGGCGCGCAATTCGACAAGGCTCTGAAGTTCTGCGGCGAGTGCGGCAAGCCGATGGGGGTTGCAGGATGAGATGCAGCATGAGACCCGGGATGGCACGGCTCGGCGTTCTGGCGGTCGCGTGGTCTGCGGTCGCTTTCGGAGCGGTGGATGGCGTAGTCGTCAACAAAACCACCGGTAAGCCGCAGGCGGGCTCAACCGTAACCCTGTTCCAGACCAGTTCGCAGGGACCGCAGTTCATCGATTCCGCGAAAACCGGACCCGACGGCAAATTCGTGATCACGAAGGAGCCCGGGCAGCCCGGCGGCGGGCCCATGCTCCTGCAGGCCGTGTTCGATGGGGTGCAATACAACAAGATTCTTCCGCCGGGCGCGCCGACCTCGAATGTGGAGATTCCGGTTTTCAACTCTTCGAAGAAGCCCGCCGGCGTGGATGTGGCGCAGCACATCATGCTGCTGCAGCCGGATTCGACCGGGGTTCTGAACGTGAACGAGATCTACGATTTCCAGAACGCGGGCAAGCTTACCTGGAACGATCCCGACGCGGGGGAACTGCGATTCGAATTGCCGGAGGCGGCGCAGGGCAAAGTGGAGATCGACGCCACCGCGCCCGGCAGCATGCCGATCCGCCGCGCGGCGGATCCGGCGGGCAAACCGAATCAGTTCAAACTGGATTTTCCGATCAAACCCGGTGAAACCCGCATTGAACTCTCCTGGACGATGCCGTTCAATACGCCGGGCGTATTCGAAGACCGCGTGCTGATGAAAGGCAACGCGCCTACCCGTGTTCTCGCGCCGCCGGGCGTGACGCTCAAAGGCGATGGCGTCGAGAACCTGGGGCAGGAACCGCAAACGCAGGCGACGATCTACAGCATGAAAGGGCCGGATCTCCGGTTTGACGTGGAAGGCACGGGCGAACTCCGCGATGCGTCTTCCGGCGGATCGGGCGGCGGCGACGGGCAGGACAACAACGGCAGCCCGCAGCTGACGCAGAATCTGCCGAAGCTGTTTCATCTGGAGATTTCGAGCGCCGGGCTGTTCGACTCGATGGGCGCGGTGAAATGGATTCTGATCACCGTGGTTGCGATGCTGGCGTTCGGCTTCGTTCTGCTCTACCGCAAAGGCAACCCGGCTGCGGAGGCGGTTTCCGCTCAGCCGGCCGATTCAGAAAAATCAGCACAACAGACAAGGCATGCTCGCGGTCGCGGTTGATCGCGTCTGGAAGTACTTCGGCGATTACCCGGCGCTGCGCGGCGCCTCGCTGAGCGTGGAGCCGGGCGCTTGTCTGGCGTTGCTCGGCCGCAATGGGGCGGGCAAGACGACGCTGCTGCGCATCCTCGCCGGCCTCTCGAAACCGGGCCAGGGCGAAGCTCTGATTCTCGGCGCGCCTTCCCGCGACGAGGGCGTGCGCAAGCGGATCGGGTATCTGGGGCACGGCATTGGCGTCTACGACGATCTTTCGGCGGTTGAAAATCTGCGCTTGTTCGGCCGGCTGATGGAGATGGAAAATCCGGCGCGGGCGGCCGACTCGGCGCTCGAACGCGTCGGTCTCGCGAATGTGAAGGACGGCCTCGCGCGCGAATTCTCGCGCGGCATGCGCCAGCGGTTGGCGATAGCGCGGGCGTTTCTGCACGATCCCGATGTGCTGTTTCTCGATGAGCCGTTCACGTCGCTCGACGACCGTGCGATTGCGGTATTGCAAAGGATTTTGAGCGAGGCGCAGGCGCGCGGCGCCACCATCGTGATGTCCACGCACCAGATTCGGGAAGCGATGGAACTGGCCAGCCAGGTGGCGCTGCTCGAGCGAGGCAGGATCGTGCACGCGGGCGAGCGTACGGCGGAGATGCTGGCCGATCCCACGTGGCTCTACAGGACCTTCGGAGAGGCGCAATAAGTGAAGCGCGGGCTGCTGGCTGCGCTGTCCATCGCGCGAAAAGATCTGAAGACGGAATTGAGGACGAAGGAATCGCTGAACGCCAGCGCTTCGTTCGCGCTCGTCATTCTGGTGCTGTTCAGCTTCGCGTTCGATCTCGACCGCGAGAGCATCTACGCCATTTCGGGCGGGCTGTTGTGGCTGGTTTATTCCTTCGCCGGCGCGCTGATCGTCAACCGCAGCTTCGCGCGGGAACTGCCGAACGATTGCCTCGATGTGCTGATCGCATCGCCCACGCCGGCCTGGTCGCTGTTTCTCGGCAAGGCGATCGCCGCGTTCTTTCTGCTGTTGATCGTCGAAGCCATCTCCCTGCCCGTGTTCGGCCTGTTTTACAACATCAGCTGGACCGGCGTATTCTGGCCGCTGCTGCTCACCATCTCGCTCGCCACGTGGGGGATTACGGTTGTGGGAGCGGCCTTCAGCGCCGTAACGGTGAATGTGCGGCTGAGAGAACTGATGCTGCCGGTGCTGCTCTATCCGGTGCTGATTCCGCTGCTGATCGGCGGCATGGGAATGACGACGCAACTACTGAGCGGCAACATGGCGGCGGCGGACCGCAATCAGTATCTGCGTCAGTTGATCGCCTTCGACGCCATTTATACGGCGCTCGCAGTCTATTTGATCGAGTTTGTTCTGGTGGTATAAACAAACGAATGCGCGAAAAAGCCGTCTACGCATGCGCGATCGCGGGTATAGCGCTCATGGTGTGGAACCTTCACACCATCTTTATGGGTTTGCCGAACGATGCGCTGCAGGGATTCATCTTCCGCATCATCTTCATTCATGTTCCGGCCACGATAGCAGCCTACTGCTTCTACACGGTGGCGCTGGTGACGAGCATTCTGTTTCTGGCGCGCAGGAACTTCGTTTACGATTCGATCTCGGTGGCCTGCATCGAAGTCGCCACGGTGCTTATCCTGGTGAATCTTGTCACCGGCAGCATCTGGGGGCGCAATCAGTGGGGCGTCTGGTGGGCATGGGACCTGCGGCTCACAACGCAGCTGATGTGTTTCCTGCTTTATCTCGGTTATCTGCTGGTGCGGCCGGCCATCACCGAGCCCACGCAGCGCGCGACTCTGAGCGCCTTCATCGCCATCTTCGCTTATGCGGATATCCCGCTGGTCGTGATGGCCATCCGGCTTCCGAACGTCCGCACACAGCATCCCGGACCGGTGCTCGAAACGGGCGGCCTCGCTCCTGTGTACGTGGCGCCGTTCGTCATCGGCATCTTCGTGATGCTGCTGATCGGTACCGCGCTCATTCTGGTTCGGTTGCAGCAGGAATCCGAGCAGCGGGAAATCGATTCGCTGCGGCGTGAACTCCACGCGTTATAGAATCACCTTTCCGGGAGTTGACGAGCGCACGGCACGCCACCTGGTTCGGCGTTGTGCGCGCTGACAAATATGGACATTACCAATCTGCGGTTTCTGTTCTACGGTTATTCGGCCGCATGGCTGATCGTGATTCTGTTCGTTCTGCTGCTGGTGCGGCGCGGCAGCCGCATCGACCGCGAACTGAGCCGCCTCAAGGCGCTCCTGGCCGACCGGCAGCGATAAACTCCACGTACAGGAGATCGTTCCATGAATCGCCGAAGCTTATTGAAGTCGGCCGCGTCCGCGGGCCTTTTCGCGCTGGTCACCCCCAAAGAGGAGCGCGCGCAACAGGCCGTTGAGAAGGCCGTGCGCGGGTTGCCTGCCCCGAAGATCAAAGACATTCAGGTGATCGAATGCGCGCCGGCGGGCGTGCGGCTCGATGTAGTAAAGATACTCACGGATCAGGATGGACTCTACGGCTACGGCTGCGCCACGTTCACGCAGCGCGCCGATCTGATCAGGCCCGCGGTGGAACGCTACCTGAAGCCGCTGCTCCTCAACCATCCGGTCGACAAAATCGAAGACACGTGGCAAATGTGCTACGACAGCTCGTACTGGAAGAACGGGCCGGTGCTGAACAACGCCATCAGCGGCGTGGATCAGGCGCTGTGGGACATCAAGGGCCGCATGGCCAACATGCCCGTCTACGATCTGGTGGGCGGCAAGTGCCGTGAAGCGGCGGATGCCTACACGCATGCGCAGGGCGCGGATTTCCAGCAGTGCATCGATATGGCGAAGCACTTCATGGAACAGGGTTTCCGCAATGTTCGCGTGCAGGTGGGAACGCCGGGATATGAAGGCTATGGAGCCGGGGGACGCGGGGGCGCGGGCGGCGCGGGGGCTTCGGCCGAACTGGTGAAGGGGCTCGATCCGGGGCCGGTTTTCGAATCGCTCCCGTATATCCGGCGCGCTCTGAAGCTGTTCGAGATGGCCCGCGTGCAACTGGGCGAGGAAGTCGGCCTGTTGCATGACGTGCACGAGCGCGTGTCGCCGAATCAGGCCGTGATGTTCGCGAAGGAAGCGGAAAAGTATCACCTGTTCTTCATGGAAGACGCGCTTTCGCCCGAGGATATCGCCTACTTCCGCCAGATCCGCTCGCAGTGCGCGACCCCGCTCGCGATGGGCGAACTATTCAACAGCCCGCACGAATGGAGCCCTCTGATCTCGGAGCGGCTGATCGATTACATCCGCGTTCACGTGTCGCAGGCCGGCGGCTTCACGCCCGCTCGCAAAATTGCGATTCTCGGCGAGCACTTCGGCGTGAAAACCGCGTGGCACGGCCCGGGCGACGTCTCACCCGTCGGCCACATGGCGAACGTTACGCTCGACGTGGTCAGTTACAACTTCGGCATTCAGGAGTACACGCCGTTCAACGACAACGTGCGCGAAGTATTCCACGGCTGCCCGGTGCTCGAAGACGGTTACATATGGCCGAATGCGAAGCCGGGCTGGGGAATCGAAGTGGACGAGAAGGCCGCGGCGAAGTTCCCGTTCGGCCGCGAACGCGGCCCGCGCGCCAATCTGAACGGCGGATGGGGCGAACTGCGCCGCCGCGACGGCCAGATCATTAAGCAGTAACATCCGTCTGCAAGGTATCGCCGGCCCGGAAGTTCCACCAGCATGTGGCGCGACATACGAATCGCGTTTCGCCTGTTTCGCCGCGCCCCGGCGTTCACCGCCATTGCCGTATTCTCGATCGCGCTGAGTATTGCCGCCACGGCCATCGTCTTCACGGCAATCCGCGCAGTCCTGCTCGAGCCGCTGCCTTATTCCGAACCGGAGCGACTGGTTCAGCTTCGCACCGACAGTCCGGGTTTCGAGCCATCGCGCGCCGACTGGATGTTCTGGAATGACTATCAGGAAATCCTGCGCCGGACCCGCACGCTCGAATCGGCCGGATTCTACGCGAATGCGGTTCTCGATCTGGGCGGCGGCGAATCGGCGCCTCCGGAAGCGCTCTACGGGGTTCGCATCACGGCAAGCCTCTTCCCCGCCCTGGGCGTCTCCCCCATGCTGGGGCGGAATATCGAGCCGGACGATGATCGGCCCGCGCATTCCGACGCGATCATCCTGAGCTACGGGTTGTGGGCGCGGCGGTTCAATCGCGATCGCGGCATCGTGGGCCGCACCATCACCGTGAACGCTCAGCATTGCCTCGTCCTCGGCGTGATTTGCAGTCTCTTGTCGGCGATTCGCTGGCCGATCGCCGGTTCATCGCCACCCTGCTTTTCTCGACGGCTTGCCTCGCGCTGCTGATCTCGCTCGGCGGGATTTACGGCGTCACGTCCTTCCTCATCTCCCGGCGGACCCAGGAGATCGGAATCCGTATGGCGCTGGGAGCCTCGCCGCGTCAGATCGAAAATCTTGTCTTCCGCGAAAGCCTTCCGTTGATTGCGGGCGGGATCGCGGCAGGAATTGCTCTGTCCCTCGTTCTGGAGCGCGTGGCGCGCACCCGCGTTCCCGGCCTCGAAAGCGCGGGGACAGGAGCCACGATTGCGGCTGCGATTTCTGTCGCGGCTGCCGCGGCTGCGGCCTGCTGGTCTCCCGCCCGCCGCGCGATGCGGATCGATCCCGCAGGCGCGCTTCGCAACGAGTGAGCGCAAAACGCGAAAGCCCTCCCGAAGGAGGGCCATGCAAAGCCGAGCTGGCCGAAAAACGAGCTTACTTGCCTTCGACCTGCAGATTGTTGTCTACCGAGAAAACGTTCGGTACGGTGTTCGCCTGCGTGCCGACGATCTGCTTGTCCATCTGATTCGCAACCACGCCTTCCAGCCGCACATGGCCGTTCTTCACGATGATGTGAATGGACGGAAGCGCCTGGAATCCATAGCGTGTGGCGAGCACAGGGTCGCCGTATATTTTGCGGGCCATCGCGCGGCGGATCTGCCAGTCCATCGGCGACACCGGAAGCACTTCGATGTTGTTCACCACGTTGGTGACGCCTTCCACGCGTTTGACGACATTCTGAGCGTCGGACTTCAGCACCGGATTGGTCACCTGGCCCATCAGCGTGACCGTACCGCCGTCCACGCGGAAACCAAGATCATCGAAAATCGTGTAATAGGGCAGCATCACCAGCTGGTGCCGAACTTCGCGGATCAGGTGAGCTTCGTTCGCCGGACCCTGCACATACGGATCCATATGCTGCGGCGGCTGCGAAGTCTGATCGTTCGCGGCAAATACGCCAGGCGCAGCCAGTGCGCCCGCGAGCAGAACCAGAGCGAGTTTCTTCATCTCTTTGTCCCTCCACCCATTTAGATGCACGGATACTTCCAAAGTCGCGTTACGGCCGCTACGGCCGTCTTATCGGTGTGTTTGCCGGGTCCTGTCACTCGCCGGAGTTGCGCCACTGCCCGCGCTGGTGGTTCGCGGCCACCGGCGCGGCCGAATCCGCGCGCTGCGCCAGATAAAATAGTCCAAAGTCGTCGAAATACCGGAGGAAACGTGAAAATTCGAACGATTATTGGAGCGTCAATTCTGCTCGCGGGCGGCATTGCGGTCGCACAACATCCGCCCGTGGAAAATGTGGGTCCTCGGAGACATCCGAATCTGGCGGCGGCTCAGCGCCTTTGTGAGCAGGCGTTTAACCGCATTGGCGACGCGCAGCAGGCCAACGAGTGGGATATGGCCGGCCACGCTGCCAAAGCGAAAGAACTCCTGGACCAGGCAAATCGCGAACTGAAGCTGGCCGCCGAAGCCGCCAACCGCAATCGCCGCTAGCCGCCCTAATCGCCGCCCGCGATCTGGTGCAGCACCTGGTCAGCCTGTTCCGCCGTGAAGCTCTCGATCTTCGAAGAGTGATTCATCGAACAGAACTTCGGCCCGCACATCGAGCAGAATGCGGCTTCCTTGAAGCCTTCTTCGGGCAGCGTTTCGTCGTGCATGGCGCGCGCGGTTTCCGGGTCGAGCGATAGCTCGAACTGTCGATTCCAGTCGAAGCTGTAGCGCGCCCTCGAAAGCTCATCGTCGCGATCCCGGGCGCCCGGCCTGTGGCGAGCCACGTCCGCGGCGTGAGCCGCAATTTTGTAAGCGATGATGCCGGCCTTCACGTCTTCCCGGTTCGGCAGCCCCAGGTGCTCCTTCGGCGTGACGTAGCACAGCATGGAGGCCCCGTGCCAGCCGATCATCGCCGCGCCGATGGCGGATGTGATGTGGTCGTAGCCCGGCGCGATGTCGGTCACCAGCGGCCCCAGCGTATAAAACGGGGCGTCGTAACACATCTCCCGCTCTTTCACCACCTGCATCTCGATCTGATCGAGCGGAATGTGTCCCGGGCCTTCGATCATCACCTGAACGTCGTATTCCCAGGCCTTTTTCGTGAGTTCCCCAAGCGTCTTCAGTTCCGCGAACTGCGCGGCGTCGCTGGCATCCGCAATGCAGCCCGGCCGCAGACCATCACCCAGCGAAAAGCTCACATCGTACTTCTGGAAGATCCTGCAGATTGCGTCGAAGTTCTCGTAGAGCAGGTTCTGGCGATGGTTTTTCACCATCCACTCGGCCAGGATCGCGCCGCCGCGGCTCACGATTCCGGTGATGCGCTTCTGCGCCAGCGGAACGTATTGAACCAGCACGCCGGCATGGATCGTCATGTAGTCCACGCCCTGTTCGGCCTGCTCTTCGATCACCTCGAGCATCACGTTGATGTTCAGGTCCTCGACGCGCCGCACCCGCGCCAGCGCTTCGTATATCGGCACGGTCCCGATCGGCACCGGAGAGTTCGAGATGATCGCCCGGCGAATCTCGGGAATGTCGCCGCCCGTAGAAAGGTCCATCACCGTATCGGCGCCGAACTTCACCGCATACTGCAGCTTGTCGAGTTCTTCATCGATATTCGATGTGGTGGCCGAATTTCCGATGTTCGCGTTGATCTTGCACTTCGACGCCACGCCGATGCACATAGGCTCGAGGTTCGTGTGGCGGATGTTTGCCGGGATGATCATCCGTCCGCGCGCCACTTCGTCCCGAACCACCGCCGCATCCAGCTTTTCGCGGCGCGCGACAAACTCCATCTCCTCCGTCGTCAGGCCCTTCCGGGCATAGTGCATCTGCGTGCGGACCGGGTCCGCTTCTCTCTTTTGAACCCACTGGCTGCGCATTGTTTTTCCGATGTAGCTGTTCAGCTACTGCTCAGTGTAGCTTTTCAGCAGTTGCCCGTTAGCCGGTATCCGCGCCGGAGCCGGAAGCTATACTCGGAGGGGTATGAGGCGGCACAGGCGTCAGCGCCGCGCCGCCCGACGATCAGGTGCAACCGCGTATCCGTTTCCGATCCCTCCTGATCCTGGCCGCCACAGCGATTTTCGCCACCTGCCTGTCACTGCTGCTGAGCTGGACTGCGCTGGGCCATCAGTTCGACGACTACGCGTACGATTTTCTCTTTCGCCTCGAGCAGCCCGCGCCCTGGCAGCCCGACTCGGCGATTCTCGCGATCGACGAAGCAACTCTTTCGCGCTACGGCGGCCTCACGGGTATCCGCACGGCTCTCGCCGAGGGAATCGAAAGGATTCTCCCCGCCGGTCCGAAAGCGGTCGCGGTGGACGTGATCCTCGCCGAACCCGCATCGGCGGACGCCGATCGGCGCCTCGAGCAGGCTTTCTCCCGGACTCCGAATCTGGTGCTTTCGAGCGACCTGACCGGCTCCGGACCGGACATGCACTGGGAAGATCCGATCCCGCGCTTCGCGAAATACGCGGTCGCCATCGGCCAGGTTCACGCCGATCTCGATAAGTACGACGCCGTCAGTCGCGATCTGCCGCTCGAAAAGATCGCCGGCCATGAGCGGCGCTGGGCGCTCGCGCTCGCCGCCTTCGCCGCGGCGAACCACGCGCAGATCCTCGAATCGCCGGAGGATTTGACCGTTGGACCGGTCCGCATCCCGGCGGAT